>NZ_JAUBQU010000252.1:0-2667 GCF_036701435.1 Microcoleus sp. Pol12A5 | reverse complement strand
TGTCAGGGCGGGAGTCTTGCAGTTCTTTTGCTTGCTGAACTTGATATGTTAGCAGTTCGCTTTGGTTTCCCGTTGGCGGCAACAGTAGCAGTAAATAATCGCATTCTTGGAGGAATAAATTAATTCGATCGAACCAATTATCTCCTAATCTAATGTTATTTTCTGCTGTGAAAACTGTATGACCGATCGCGCTTAATGCCGTTTCTAACTGTTTTCCCAACTCGCGCTCGGGTTCGGCGCTGCGATAACTGACAAATACTTTGACAATTCTGCTGCTGGTGGCTGTTTCCCCCGCTGGTGGCAAATTTTCCAGCTCGTCTAAATTTTCCGGTTCCTCAAGTTTAGCCGATCGATGGTCGCTAGCAGCCAGAGTCATTTCAAAAGCCGCGAACAACTGTCGAATTTTACTCAAATCCGCACCTTCTCTACCCTGCTTAATTTTGCTGACTGTATCGGCACCGACGCCAGATTCAGCCTCGATTTCCGTCAGAGTACCTCTAATGTTATGTCGGTCAGACCATTCTTGGAGCGCCTCGTTAAGTTTCTTTAAGCCAGAGGCAGTGAGAATGCGACCGCGATCGCGTTTTGACTTGAGCACTTCGCTTGCACTGAAAGGGGAACGAATCTAGAAATTTTAACGCCTTAAGTCCCTATTTTAGGAGATTTTAAGGAAGATAGTCAGCAAGCCGGAATTTAAGGGATTTTACTTGGAGAGGTTTTTGGGGCGATCGACTCCTCAAACTCTTTCCTGATAACGGCTTCAACAGTTGAATATATTTGAGGATAAAAAGTTTTTCTTAACTCCCCAATCTCCGCCGCTAATCACCACTTAACTTTTTAGAGTAGATACACCAAGCAAAAAAGGAGCAGCCAAATGAGCAAAATCTTACACAGACTGGCAATGGCCGCTTTGGGAACCGCCGCCATTTTCACAATTAATACACTTAATAATTTAACAGAAGCATCAGCCGCTGGTAAATTTGACCAACCAGAAATTTATCACAACACAGTTTTTCCACTTGGCGTACCGGGTCAGCTCCATAAATAGGCAAATTCATTGATTGATTGATTTAATTTAATTAAGGAGAAATTATGAAGTCTACACTGTGTTCGCCGCAACCTATAGCTACCAAATCTGACTCGGTTGATGCTGAGGCGATCGATGCCTGCACTGCACTTGCATGGGTGGAATTGGTAGCATTAGATGCCAGCGCTCTCACGGGGGATGATTGGCTGGCTTTGTGCGATGATATAGATAGCGGGGAAATCTACCGCTGCTGGTTTTTGTGGCGCGATCGCGAAGTTAGCGGTAATTGGGAAGCTTACGATCCTTTGAGCGATCGCCGATTTGTTGCGAAAGGAAAAGTTTTTCTCAAAGCCGCGATCGACTCGCTCGAAGATGCTAGAACTCGGGAAGTCGCCTAACTTGAATTCATCTCAGGTGAATAAAATTTGTGCCTACAGAACAATAATTCTGCCAAGAGAATTCGCCAGTGTACAAAGTTTTGTCCGCCTGCACGAGGCAGGAAGAAAAAGGGGTAATAAAACCGGATTTGATATGAGTCCGGGAAACGGAATACTCTCAAAGAAAATAAAAAAAATACGGCTGCGGGCAAGAGTTGACTGTATGATGCTAGGTGCTTCGCCTCGAAAGCGGTCGAGAACACTGTGACCGCCGCTTTCTCGTTGCAGCCGTTAAACTCTTTCTCTTCAAACATGACTCTAAAACTGCGATGGCTGTTGCCGGCCGCCCTTAGTCTTTTCTCGATCGCCCTGCCCGCAAAAGCCGATACACTAACATCTTGGCACTTCGATCCCAGGGAAAACCAACTCAATTTAACCACGGATTCAGGAGTTCAGCCGGAAGTCAAACTCATTGCAAATCCCACCCGCTTAGTAATTGACTTACCGGGAATAGTCTTGGAGTATCCCGAAAGTCCTCAAAGCTACAACTCAGCTATTCAACAAATTAGAGTCGGGCAGTTTGACACCGAAACTACCAGGTTAGTCATACAATTAACTCCCGGTTATAAGTTAGACCCGCAAAAAGTCCGAGTCATTAGAGAGTCTGCCACGCGCTGGTCGTTTCAGTTGCCAAATCCCGAGCAAATAGCGGGCAACGAGTCTTTTATCCCAACAGCTATTACCCGCATAGAACAAGCAGCAGGTCAAGTTACGCCCACTGTTTCGCCGGGAAATCAGAGAAACTATTCCACTGATTTGGCGATGTCAACAGGCTCGGAAATGACAGCCATCAAGCCTCAAATCGAAAGTGCGATCGAACAGTATAGATCCCTCAGCGCCGGAATGTTTTTTCTGGATTTAGATACAGGAAACTATTTGGATATCAAGGGCGATCGAGTGTTTCCGGCCGCGAGTACCATCAAATTACCAATTCTGATAGCTTTTTATCAAGATGTAGATGCAGGCAAAGTTAGCCTCGACGAAACATTAGTGATGAAGTCCGACTTAGTTGCCAGCGGTTCTGGAAGTATGCAAGATGAACCAGATGGCACTCGGTTTAGCATCAGAGAAACCGTAGATAAAATGATTACTATCAGCGACAATACAGCCACCAACATGATTATTGAACGTTTGGGGGGAATTGCTAAACTCAACGAGCGTTTTCGCAGTTGGGGATTAACTGATACCAGAATTCGCAATTGG
>NZ_JAUBQU010000099.1:0-23575 GCF_036701435.1 Microcoleus sp. Pol12A5 | reverse complement strand
CGAGGCTTAACCATAGACCCAGCTCAGGTTTGAGAGATTTTGTCCTATTATACTCTGCCTAGAGTGACAGAAGAGGATTATTTTGATGACGTACCAGACCTGCATAGTGGAGCGAACCAAACAACATTTACTCAAAGATATTCTCGTCATTGCCCTTTTAGCGGTTATAGCCGGAGCGGATGGGTGGGAAGACATGGAAAATTATGGAATCAGTAAGCTTACCTGGTTACAAAAGTTTTTAAAATTACCCAATGGCATCCCGAGTGATGATACATTCCGTCGGGTCTTTGAAAAGTTAGACCCCAAAATGTTAGAGCAAAAATTGCGAACATGGCTCAACCAATTAATCGGTTCAATTAGCCAAGAAGTGATCCCGATTGATGGAAAAAGTCTGAGAGGATCTTAGGACCGACAAAAAGGGGTAAAAAACTTACATTTAGTGACGGCGTGGGCGAGTGAACATCGGTTAGTCTTGGGACAAGTCAAAGTTGAAGAGCATTCAAATGAAATCACAGCGATCCCGGCATTATTGGAATTAATTGACATCACCGGAGCCATTATTACGATTGATGCGATGGGGACACAAACCGAGATTGTTCGGTTGATTCGTCAGAAAAAAGCCGATTATGTAGTCACTTTAAAAAGTAATCATCCAACTCTTTACAATCAAGTTAAAACCTGGTTTGAGATGGCGAAAGCTCAAGAGTTTGAGGGAATTGAATTTAGTCAGGATTCTCGAACGGAAAAGGGACATCATCGCGTCGAAATTAGAAAAGTTTGGGCGGTGTCTGTGGCGGCATTAGGAGGGCTTTATAAACAAGAACAATGGACAGATATTCAGACGATTGTTTTTGTAGAACGAGTCCGTCATCTGGGGAACAAAACGACTCAAGAGGTACAGTTTTACCTAAGTTCTTTACCAGTGGATGCTCAGCTTAATGGTCGTGTAATTCGTCAACATTGGGGTATTGAAAACCAAGTTCATTGAACTTTAGATGTCACTTTTAATGAAGACCAATGCCGCATTCGGTCGTTAAACAGCCCTCAGAACTTGGCTCTTCTAAGACGAATGGCACTTAATGCCATCAATCAAGAAACGACTCTCCGACGTAGTGTGCGACAAAAAAAGAAACGAGCGGCAATGAATGATGACTATATGATGCAGATTCTCAAATGCTTGTGTCAAGCCTGATTAAGATGCTCTTACCCTGGCTTTGACCTGGAGGTGCAGCAGCGGTAATTCCACACAGTCCTGCTTGATAGCAGTTGTAGAGAAATAGTTGTTGAGCAATGGTTCGATACGCTGAGTTTACAATCAGTTTTTCACCCCGATCGCTAATAGCACGAGCGAGAGCTTTTTGTGCAGGAAACTGAAGAAAAGGATGAACACCTTCACCCATATCTACGTTGATATCCGCGAAACTTACAAGGCAATTTGGCTCTATTTTGTTCATCTCTTCGATGAGCTGCTTGTCGAGCAGGCGAACTACAGCCGTCGAACAACCTGGAGCGTCCAGAAGTGTCACTGTACCGCGAGCGCCTACTTCTTCCAATGCTCGCCGTTGAGCTGGGTCATTATCTATTTGATTGATGCGATCGCACGGTTCAATGTATGTAGGCGTGGTTACTAAAAGACTATCTTGGTTCATGTTCATGCACCCTTAAAAATTAATAAATTTGCTTTCTTGTCTCAACTCCAAGGGCAAAGCGATCGCCCTCAAATGCACCAACTTCTATGCAAGGCTATTTGCCACTGGCAGTCCCTCGCTGTCTGGCGTATCCTTTTCATCACCTAACTTTTCTTTCCAAACTCCACAGATTGTCTCTGAAGTAGCCGAAGCAATTGTAGAAGTGGCTGAACAAAGTGTTTTGACAATCAACGTAGCAGCAATTACAGCGAGGGACAAAGCTATATTGAATTGACTCGCTAAAATCGGCGCTAAAAGTGCGACTCCTTTATCAGAATTTTCTTTAAAGCTTGCCAGAAGTTTAGCTTTTAGTTCTTGATCGTCAAACAGTTCCCCACACATTAAGTTATGAGTTTTGACGTTTAGCTGCTTGAAATAGCGATCGCCAAAGTTGACATCAGCACGATCGGGACTTCCACCTCTCGGAGTCGCACTTAGAGCCTCATCAAGACTTTCTAAAGAAGCAGATCGCGCTGTTGGATCTCTCGCTATTTCTTGAACTCTGATTCCAAGCTGCGCCTTGAGACTATCTTCATCAAGCTCTAACAGCTTTTGATATAATTCATCACTTTGTGTCATAAAGCTTAATTTTAGTTGTTGAATTTCAACTAAATTTTGGGGCTGGTCGTGGTTTGATTCTAAGAGAGCAATCCCCAAAAACTTCCTAGCTTTTAGTTCAGTCTTAAATTAGGCAAAAGGTCAGCTCCCAACTGGCCGTAAGTACAGGACATAACCTGTACTTTTGGGTAGGTGTCGTGCCAAACCAAAGGCGGGCAAGGCTTTTCGGAGGGCGATCGATTCCGCGATTTTAGATTTTAGATTTTAGAATTGCTCCCACGGGCAGCAGCGATCGCACGTGATGAGTACGCTACGCTTTTTTCAAGGGTTCACAGCCTGTACCGGGGGGCTGTGACCAAATTGCTTTCGGTCAGCATAAAAAATAAAATACAGATCAACCCGGTTGCTTTCGTCTACTCCAAAAAGCCGATCAAAAATGGTGCAAAATATCAATTCTAATAAATTTTCACTATTTAGATAGATGTCGTATTTTTGTTTTTTTATCTAGCATGATTGTATCGAGTTATTAATAGAATTGCCGTGATTTTTCCCAACCCTACTCCATTTCCCGGCCCGCAGATTCCCAGTACCGAACCGGGGCTGCCGACTATACCCGCATCGCCACCAGTGCCGGGCCCCGTTCCCGAACCGATTCCCGGTCCAGTACCGGAGCCGGTACCTGGACCAATTCCGCAGCCAATTCCCGAACCGGTGCCGGAAACAGTACCCTCTCCGATTCCTCAAACAGTGCCGGGGCCAATTCCTCAGACAATTCCTGAACCTGTTTAAATTATGTTTTAGTCGATCGCGAAATTTAAGATTGTTTGTAAGGTCGATCGCAAAAACCGGGTTTCTCCAAAGTCCCCCATCTTTTTGTTGAATATCAGACTTTAAAAAACTCGGTTTTTGGCTAAATTATCAATTAATTGAAGTTAAGCGCAGTCTCTTTACAAAGGTCAACAGCCTCCAAATCAGTGGATTTGCCGTCAGAGTATTCGGCCCTGACATCGAAAATACACCCCGCATCCGAGCCGCCGTAGTCAGCTTGATTCCACTCAAAATCTGCCTTCTTCCGATCGGCAATCGGGACCTCTAGCTCGTTTTCTCCCCAAGTATCCTTATCGGGAGGAGACATATAAACGGCTGTCATCGTCTTGCCGCTGTTGTTAATCACCGAAATTTTGACCACCTCAGCGAAAACGCTAGCTGCTGTCAGCGCTAACAGGGGCAGCGACAGCCCCGCAGCTATCGTTACTTTGCTTAACCACTTGTTAACCATTGAGCCATCTACCTCAAGTTAGATATTTATTCAAGCTTAGCTTTAGAAGTTAGAAGGCACAAGTCAGATATATTGCTATTGCTTATGATATTTTGAAACAGTGATATGTTTCTAAATAGCTATGCTTACTGCCGGAATTGTCGGACTGCCTAATGTTGGCAAATCTACTTTGTTTAATGCTCTGGTTGCTAATGCCAAGGCGACTGCTGCTAATTTTCCTTTCTGTACCATCGAGCCAAATACGGGTATCGTGGCAGTGCCAGACGAACGGTTGAAGGTGCTGAGCAATATTTCCAATTCCGCCCAAACTGTGCCGACGCGGATGGAGTTTGTGGATATTGCGGGTTTGGTGAAGGGGGCGAGTCAGGGGGAAGGACTGGGAAATCAGTTTTTGTCTCACATTCGGGCTGTAGATGCGATCGTCCACGTTGTCCGCTGTTTTGAAAATGACGATATCATTCACGTTGCGGGTTCTGTCGATCCGATCCGAGATATTGACATTATCAATCTCGAATTAATTCTAGCAGACTTAGCTCAAATTGAACGCCGGCTCGATCGCACTCGCAAGCTCGCCCGCAACAACAAGGAAGCTCAGGCAGAAGTGGATGTGCTCGAAAAATTAGTCGTGGTTTTGAATGCGGGGAAACCGGCGCGGCAGTACAATTTCACAGATGAAGAAGCTGAATTAGTTAAAGGTTTGGAATTACTGACCAACAAACCAATTATCTATGCTGCTAACGTGTCTGAGGACGATTTAGCAACAGGAAATAGCTATGTCGAACAAGTGCGGGAAGTAGCAGCTAAAGAAAATGCTAAGGTTGTCATAGTTTCGGCGCAAGTTGAGTCAGAATTGGTGGAGTTATCCGAGGAAGAACGAACGGATTTCCTAGAATCTCTCGGAGTAAAAGAAGGGGGCTTGAAATCTCTGATTCGAGCTACTTACGAATTATTGGGTTTGCGGACTTATTTTACTAGCGGGCCGAAAGAAACTCGCGCTTGGACGATTATCGCGGGAATGTTAGCACCGCAAGCTGCGGGGGTTATTCACTCTGATTTTGAACGGGGTTTCATCCGGGCCGAAACTGTGAGTTATGAAGATTTGGTTGCTACGGGCGCGATGAATGCCGCTAAGGAAAAAGGGTTAGTTCGCAGTGAAGGAAAAGAGTATATTGTACAAGAGGGGGATGTGCTGTTGTTCCGATTTAATGTTTAGCTTTTTTAAGGAGATGAACACATGGATATCATTTCGCTGGCAATTGCTTGGCTGGTAACTTCGGTGAGCTTTTTTATCATTTCCAAGTTGCCCATTGGGGTGGACATTGACACTTTTGGAAAAGCGATGATTTCGGCGGCGGTTTTTGGATTGCTGAATGCTTTAGTGCGGCCGCTTTTTGTGGTTTTGGGTTTTCCATTGGTGTTGGTAACTTTTGGTTTGTGGATAATTGTTATCAACGCGATTATCTTTGGATTAGCGGCTTGGCTAGTCGAAGGATTTCGCTTGCGGTGGGGAATTTGGAGTGCTTTGCTGGGTGCTATAGCCCTCGGTTTTATTAACTCTTTGCTCTATGAGCTGTTGCGGACTCTGCCTAGTGTAAGGTAGCTCCGGGTAATGCGGGGGGCGGAAGGAAGGGGCGGGTTTATTCATCCTGTTAGTTATCGCAAATATTTCAGGTGAAACACGCCCCTAGGGCAAATATTTTAGATTTAATTCCCCCATCTCAGGTATTTGTTTTTTGGTATTGGTTGAGTTATTAGCTTTCGCAGTAGTCAATAAATTGTTCGGGAACTAGGCGCAATTCGCCCGATCGAAAGCGCTCGATTGGCATCCAAAGTGCGGTAAATACCCAATCTCCGTCTGCAAAAGCTAGACTCTCCAATTGATAAAATTTGGGATCGACAAATTCGCACTGATAGAGTTGTATTAGTTCGTGTCCGGCCTGACCATTAAAAATAAAAAAATTTTCCAAACAAGCCAAATATTTGATATTTGTTAAATCGGCTTTAATTTCTTCTTGAAACTCTCTTTGCAAAGCGTCGATGCTGGGTTCTCCGAATTCTATGCCACCGCCCAGAGCTCGGTAAAATGTGTCTTGTTTGACCGGATCTTCGCATTCAGACACGAAAATGCGATCGCCCGATCGAATTAATCCTAAAACAATTACGCGAATTGTACCTTTTTGCATAAATTAGTTATCAGTCATCAGTCCTGACGCATCAAAACCAAAACAAAAGAAACCGGGTTCCGACTTCGCCCAACCAGCAGGTTTTTTGCCGTTGATGCGGGCTGTAACGAAGTATGATGCAAAAAACCCGGTTCATTACTACCCGTGCGTAAGTTTTATATTACTCAGCAATCATCACTCATTATCCGTTTATCCGTGTAATGTCTGTCGTGTCAAGGGTTAATTATCAGCAGCAAAAGCCTCTCGACGGCGAGTGTTGTCAACGGGCCAGTCTGTATTTTCCCCGCCAATAATGAGTTTTTCAATGGTTACGAATTCTTTGCTGAGTTGCTGGAAAACATTAATCAAAACATCAAGGCCAATTGCATCGCTAGTGCCCAAATCAAACCAGCAGCGAGCCCAAGAACCTTGATACTCCATTTCTCCCATATTGTGCATCAAAGCCATCATGCTTTGGTCGGCTAGATTAACATCGTAATTCATCTGACTGATATCTAAGCCTTCATCTTGAACTTGCAAATTTTCCGCATTAAATCCTCCCAGTTTTCCCAAGAAAAACCAAGAGTCAAACACTTCTTCAACATACTGTTTTTCACCGTTTGAAGGCACGTTGCTGAACTTCAGCCAAATCCAGAGGTCAAAGGGGTTAAACTCGCGAAACTCTACTTGCATCAATTTTATCAAAGAAAGGGAATGGAATTGCAGGAATGGGATTGCAGGACAGAGGAAAAGCGGGAGAGAGGAAAAGCGGGAGAATTTTTCTCCTGACTCCTCACTTCTGACTTTCCCTCTGACTCTTTTTATAGTGGTGGTAAGGCCGCGGGCCCCCAGACTCCATCTGCATCTCTAATTTTATCGCGCATCGGGTCGCAGGCACGAGATTTGCTGTCGAGACGGTTACGGGTTCTGCACTGCTGAAAGAAGATTTCTGCTACTAAACTGCGCGGCAGTTGGTCGGGTTTTGCTAAGGCTGCGTCGAAGTTTTTTCGGGCTTCCTCAAGTAAGGTTTTGTTACCGTCTTTTCCCTGGGATTGGGAAAACAAAATTTGTGCTTTTAGATAGAGAACTTCGGGATTGTTTGGCGTTTCTGCTAGGGATTTGTTGGCAAATTCTAAAGCCCGATCGTACTTTTTCAAGTCTCGATAGCCGACGGCCATGCCGCGATAAGCTAAGTAGCGAGGAGAGGCTTTTTGTTCTAGTCTTTGAATGGCTTCGTTGGGGTTGGAAAAGGGCAGGTTGGTGGCTAGAATTAAGTCCATGTAGCCTTTGAGCAGGTTGAGTTCTGGATCGTTGGGCGCTATTTTATCGGCGGCATCTAGGTATTGAAATACTACTCGCAATTTACTCAAAGCTTGGGGTGCACCTTTGGCTGTTCCTTCTTTGGCTATAATGTTCGCCCCTTCTAGAAAGTGACCTGTTGCTGTGTAAATATTGCCGCGCAATGGATTAGTTTTAGTCAGTTTTTCGCCGACTTCGCGGGTTTTTTGTGCGTAGGAATTCATCGAGTTTAAGTCCTGCTCGATGTATGAGAGGGAAGCTGCCATTGCATAGGCTAGCGGCTCGTTTGGTTCGGCTGATAGTGCTTGTTGAATTTGAGTTTTTGCTTGTTTGTAGTTTCCTTGCTGAAACATGGTTTTGAAAGCGGTTTCGGTGTTGGGCCCGATCGCCTGCGGGTTGCTGCTGCGAAAGGGATCGCCTGCTAATGCCGAGTTAATGCAGATGCTGAGGGCGATGGCTCCTGCACTGGCGATCGCCCGCACTGTCTGTTTAGAACTTAACATTTGCTTGCCAAGCGATGCTAAAGGGGTTTTCGTCATCGTCAATTCTCTCAATGGAATATACTGTAAACTAGAAACAAGAAAGTTAAATTTTTAGACTTTCGGGCCGACACCAAAAAAAGAGTGAAATTTGCTTGATTTTTTGTGGTTGTTGAGGTATATTTTAATAATCGTAGTGTGGATTGTAATATATTAAAGGACAGATTCCCATTATTAAAATATACCATGAAAAAACAGAAAAATTAAACGTCAATCGTGAAAAAACAGGAAATCTTTGTAAAGATTTATGTAAAATAATAGTGTGCGATCGGCCCAAGCTAGAAACAAATCGCTGAGGCTGGATAATTAATCCGTGTATCCTTGTCAAAATTCGTGTCAAAATTCGTGTAGTGCCTTCCTTCTCCCCAATCACCAATTGCGTTAATGCTTTATCTAAAAAACTTAGTATATCATCCTACCGCCTGTCCGAATGCTATTCTGAAAAATATTAACTTAGAACTTCCCTCGCAGCAAATGGGGCTGATTGTGGGTCGCAGCGGTTCAGGCAAAAGTACGCTCTTAGAAATATTAGCAGGTTTAGCCGAAAAAACTAGCGGCGACATCCGTTGGCGGGAACAAGAATTAACACCGGAACACTTGCAACAGTTAGGAGGGTTAGTATTCCAGTTTCCTGAAAGGCATTTTTGCGGCGGCACAATTTTAGAAGAATTACGGTTGGGTCATCCTGAATTGGGACAAGAACAAATTAACTCAGCAATGGCAGAAGTGGGGCTAGGACATTTGCCACTGCGCGCTTCTCCCCACGCTTTGAGCGGCGGACAACAGCGGAGGGTAGCCCTGGCGGTGCAGCTAATTCGGCAGCCGCATTTGCTACTCTTGGACGAACCGACGGCGGGTTTGGATTGGTCGATGCGGCGGCAGTTAGTCAGCTTGTTGAGTAAGTTGAAAAGTCACTGGACTTTGTTGATTGTAACTCACGATGCTAGCGATTTGTTGAGCGTTGCCGACCGATTTTGGACTTTAGACCACGGGGATTTGCAGGAGGTCGATCGGGCTAAGTTAGAAGCTAAGGAAACGAGTTGCGTTTGATTTTTCTGGCGTTGCAAAAGGTTTCCCGGCGAATAGAATTCGCGTTTGTACAAACGAAGTCCGCCTACGCGGACAGCAAGAAACAAGTGAGAATCGAACTAGATGATAAATGAGATTAAAATGCCTGTGTTGCCCCAGATGAACGAGTTGTGGCAAAAAACACTGAATTGGCAGCCGGATGAGTCGCAGCAACAACAATTTCAGCGACTTTATGAGTTAATTGTCGAGGGAAATCGCTCCTTGAATTTAACTCGAATTACTGAGCCGATGGAGTTTTGGGAAAAACATTTGTGGGATTCTCTGCGGGGAATTGCCAGACTGCTGCCACCTAATCAAAATTCGGCGGAAAATCCCGAATTGGCTGCCGAGTCCGTGCAGAAAGCGATCGACATTGGGACTGGTGGAGGTTTTCCGGGGTTGCCGATCGCGATCGCCCTGCCGCATTTATCAGTTACGCTGCTCGATTCTACGCGCAAAAAAATTGCTTTTTTGGAAACAGTCGTGCCGTCTTTAGGGATAGAAAATGCGGCGACTTTGTTGGGTAGATCTGATGAAATTGCCCGACAGCCGCATCACAAACAAGCTTACGATCTAGCACTTCTTAGAGCAGTTGGAGCAGCTTCTATTTGTGCTAAATACGCGCTGCCATTCCTTAAAAATGGCGGTTTGGCTGTACTTTACCGAGGGAATTGGACGGTGGAGGAAGAAACCGAGTTGCAAAGGGCGATCGAGCATTTGGGCGGTAAAGTTGAGTCAGTAGAAGCATTCACAACGCCGACGACTCAGGGGGCGCGGCACTGCGTTTACTTGCGGAAAGTTGTACAGCAGTTCGAGCGTCCCGTGCGCTAGCTACAGCCGTTTTTCAATACTAACTATGCTTGCCAATAAGATTGCACTTGTCACAGGTAGCTCGAAAGGAATTGGTGCTGGCATCGCCCTTGAATTAGCCAAATCGGGTGCAGATATTTGTGTCAACTATTGCGATTCTCCAACATCTGCACTCGAAGTAATCAACCAGATTCACTCACTCGGCCGTCGCGCTATCGCGATTCAAGCAGATGTCTCACAGCGCGACCAAGTGGAAAGGATGGTCGATACGTGCGAGCAAGAACTCGGTCAAATCGATATTCTAGTAACAAATGCGATCGCTAGCGTCCGAAACACCTTGCTAGAAACTAAATTTGAGGATTTGCAGCGGACACTAGAAATAGGGGTGTACGGTGTGTTTCACGTATGTCAAATAGTCGCCCGCCGTATGGTGGAAAGGAAGGCCAAAGGCTCGATTATCCATATCTCATCCCCGCACGCCCATTTTCCCTATAAGGGTGCGATTGACTACAACACCACCAAAGCAGCCTGTCATCACCTCGTTCTTTCTATGGCTAATGAACTGATGTGGCACAAAATTCGGGTCAACATCCTAGAGCCTGGGTGGACTGATACTCCGGGCGAGCGACGCTGGTACAGCGATGAATTGCTTGAGTCGTTCAGCAACCAAATGCCTCTCGGTCGGATGGGCTTCCCGGAAGACTTAGGCAAAGCAGCAGTTTTCCTGGCATCTGATGCAGCTAGCTACATCGCGGGTAGCGTGTTAAAGGTAGATGGTGGGTTGTACATTGAGGGCAGCCCGAGTTTGACAGGAGAATCAGAAAATAAGTAGGTAGGTGGCATTAAACTTAACCATCTAACAGTATGTAAACATTGCTCAGTCAGCCACGCTTAATGCTCAGGATATTTTACAATCGTTGACTTACTTAATTGCGTTTTACAGCGCCTACCTACTTAAAACAGAGTTGGTTGTTGAGCTGTTTGCGCTCGATCGCAACAACAAGCTTTTTTGAACTAAGCGCTAGCCTTTTCGTAGCGCTTGTTAATTTCCGCCCAATTAACAACATTCCACCAAGCTTTTAAGTAGTCGGCGCGCAAATTTTGGTATTTGAGATAATAAGCGTGTTCCCAAACATCGTTACCCATAATTGGATAGTTGCCATCTATCAAAGGCGTGTCTTGATTTGCCGTAGTTGTAATCTCAAGTTTGCCAGCTTTATTGCGGACTAGCCAAACCCAACCGCTGCCAAAACGCTTGGCGCCGGCATCGTTAAATTTTGTTTTAAAATCGTCAACACTGCCGAAAGTTTGCTTAATTGCTGTTGCAATTGCCCCTGTGGGTTCGCCGCCGCCGTTGGGACCCATGATTTCCCAAAACATACTGTGATTTAGGTGTCCGCCACCATTGTTACGCACGGTTGTGCGAATATCTTCCGGCACTTTGCTCAAATCTCGCAGCATATTTTCAGCACTCATATTTTTGAGTTGCGGGTATTTGCTGACAGCATCGTTGAGGTTTTTAACGTAGGCGGCGTGGTGTTTGTCGTGGTGAAATTGCATTGTCCGCGCATCGATGTGCGGTTCTAAAGCATTGTATTCGTAGGGCAGAGGTGGCAGCGTAAAAGGCCCGGGGGTTTGGGCTATTTTTGGGCTTTCTGCAACTGGACTTGCTTGCGATACATTATTTCCTGACGCTTGGCAAGCACCTGCGGTAATAGCTCCGACGGTGGCTGTCACTAAATACAAGAAATCTCGGCGTTTAAGAGTCATAAAAAGTACCTGAGTGAATTATTAACTGTTTTATATCAGATTAAAGCAAAATGGGAGTGAGTTGAGAAAAAAAGTTGTATCGCCCGAATGGATGAGACGGATGGGCGATGGTTGTGAGAGTTTCTCAAGTATAGGCTAATTGTGTGCGCGTAACTAACTCACGTGCTCCGGTTCACCAACCCGGTTTCTGTCTCGAAACCGGGTTTTTTTTAGATTATTCTTGGGACAAGCGCTGGATGGCTTGACCTCCAAAAAGCCGATCGGCTGCTTGAAGAATACCGGGAATTTTAGCAGCGTGGGGACTGTGGGCGAGAGGGCGGCGCAAGTCTAATTCATCGAGGCGATCGGCTTTTTTGCCGGGGAACCAGTGGCCCCCATTACCTAAAAGGTTGTAGCGCATCTTGCAATAGTCGATCGTATCGTAAGCCTGCGCCAAATTCCACAGCCACAGAATCACATAAATATTAATGCCTCCGGGAGTATTTTCGATAGTTGGTAAACCTACGTGCCAAGTTTTAAACCAATCTTCTCCTAATTTATCAATTGCTGCTTTTTCTAATTTTTCTAATATCGGAGGCAAAATTTCATCGGCTCTATCTAACAATTCTACAGCTTTCAGATGTTCGTTAAAATCTTCAGGTTTGGCTGCGCCCAAACTCAAAGTGTGTACTTGCGGATGCGACAAACAAAACAAATCGTTAAACACCATCGGACTCAACGGATAGCACAAATCTACCAATTTTTGCGGCGGGCTGTAAAGTTGACCGCCTTTATCGGAAGGACTGATAATAAAAACGCCCATATCGTGACGTTTAGCAGCTTCAATAGCCGGCCAATTAATTTGATTGATGTAGTACCAGTGCAAGTTAAGATAATCAAATTGATTAGTTTCTATTGTTTTGACAATCACATCCGTCGGGCCGTGGGTTGAAAAACCAATAAACCGAACCTTGCCTTCTGTTTGCAACTTTTTCGCCACATCCATGCAGCCGCCCGGACGCATAGACTCCTCTAGCAATTCCCAGGTATTAATGCCGTGTAGCGACAGTAAATCGACGTATTCTAGTTGCAAATAAGCTAAGGATTTATCAAATTCTTCGCGAAACTCTTGGGAGTTTGGTTTGGGGTTAACTTTCGTTTGCACTATCAATTTTTCGCGGGGAAAGTTCGGCAAAATTCGCCCCAGTTGCATCTCGGAAGTGCCGTAACCGCGAGCAGTTTCTATATGATTGATGCCGCATTCAACCGAGTAGCTAATCGTTGCTTCTAGATTTTTTTGATTGTCTGGTGGAATTTCATTGGCTGGCACGTCTTGCCATTTGTACTGATATCTCATGCCACCGCAGGAAAAGACGGGCATGGATAATTCTGTGCGACCGAATCTGCGATATTGCATCATCATAATTAAAGTCAAAGCTATAGCATAAGGAGGAAGAAGGAAGAAGGAAGATGTAACAATTGCAAGGGTTTCAATGATTAAGAACTTCTTAATAGTCTTGGCTGTTGCTATAGGGTAAAAAAACAAGTTTTTTGTATTTTTGCGGGTGGTAACTCCTATCTTACAGCCTTCTCATGAACAGGCAAGATGCCTGTTCCACAAAGAGTTTCTGACCAGCCGCCGGCCAGTTTTGACTATTTAGAAATTTCGCGTACTACTGGTTTTCCGTCTTGGATTTCGCCGACTAAAACCAAATCTGTACAGTCTACAAACAAACCATTTTCTAACACACCGGGAATGTTATTCAAGCTTTTTTCCATTTCGCCGGGGTTGGCAATGTCATCAAATTGGACATCGATTACCATATTACCTTGATCGGTAATTACCGGGCCTGCTTTTTTCACACCCATGCGGAGTTCTGGTTTGCCACCCAATTTTTCAATGGCGCGCATCACTGGTGTTAATGCCATCGGTATAACTTCGATGGGCACGCGAAAAGTCGAACCCAATTTATCTACGATTTTGGAACTGTCCACTACTACAATAAACTGAGTTGCGAGGTAATCGACTACTTTTTCGCGGGTGTGGGCCGCACCACCACCTTTAATTAAGTTGAGGTGAGGATCTACTTCATCAGCGCCGTCAATAGCAACATCAATTCTGTCGATTTCATCTAGTGTTGTCAGCGGGACTCCGTACTGTTTGGCTAACACTTCTGATTGAAAAGATGTCGGTACTCCCTTGATATCTTTGAGTTGACCGGATTTTATGCGATCGCCCAATGCTTGAATAGTATAAGCTGTAGTTGACCCGGTGCCGAGTCCGACAATCATACCAGATTGTACGCGATCGGCAGCAGCAAAGCCGACTTGCTGTTTCATCAATTTTACGGGATCTTGTTCTGTGGTCATGTTCGGTACTCCTCAATAGTTTTAAGATTGTACCATTTAATGAAAATCCGATTTCTCGATACTTATACTTGGCATTACAACATTGAAACTCCTTACCGCGAACCTTTGGGGGGCACTCAGTCAGCTATTTGTTACTTAGCTGAGGCCTTGGCTGCACAGGGAAACGAGGTATTTTTACTCAACAATACTTCCGAGTCGGGGATGTGGCGCGGCGTTGATTGGAGGCGCAGGGTGGAGGACAAATCTAATTTAGAATTGCTGCGATCGCTCGATTTTTTAGTTATAGTCAATATAGTCGGCAAAGCGCTGAAAGTTAAGCCGCTTTTGGGGCATCACATTAAGTTAATTTTGTGAATTCATAACGAATCGGGCTTTGTATTTCTCCAATAGTTCCATAATCAGCGAGAAATCAATGCTTGCGATGCTTTTGTATTTGTCAGCGACTGGCAGCGCGAGCAATTTCATCGACCCTTTGGGATTGACTCCAATCGCTGTTGTGTTTTAAGAAATGCGATCGCATCTTGTTTTGCTAACATTTTCGCAGATCGTCTTTCTATCCTCACTCATAAATATCGACCGCCAATTCTAGCTTGCACCAGCACTCCATTTCGGGGACTCGATATTTTGTTAAAAGTCTTTCCCGAAATTCGTTAAGCTGTCCCCGGAACCAGATTAAAAGTAGTTTCAAGCATAAAAGTAAACCAAATAGACGACAATGATAACAAGCTTTTTGTAGGTCAACTTTACCGCCCGTGTCAGGCAACAGAAGGCGTCGAGTACATCGGTTCCGTACCCCCCCGAACTCGTCCGGCAACTGAACGCAGTTGCCGTTTTAGCTTACCTGAATACCTATTTAGAAACCTCATCTATTGCCGTGATGGAGCCAATGGCCAGCGGTTGCCGGATTGTGACGAGTGAATTGGCAGCTATGCCGGAAACAACTGCTGGATTTGCCCGTCTAGTTTCCCTGTCAGGGGTGGAAAATTTTGCATCGATAACTAATTGGAAGCGGGCGGGCTAACCAGATTGGGAGGGATATACAAGGCGGTTTTTAGAGGCCGTAGTTGGAGTTTTAAATGAGGACACGGGTGCGGGTGGCGCAACTGCTGAAAATCACCTGAGACAGCAGGTAGAATATATAAATCGAGGGTCTACTTGGTCTGTGCGATCCCGATAGTGGTTAAAATGGTTGAATATTATTAGTGTAAAAACTGTAAGAGTGGCAGAGCAAATGAGCCGGAATTCTTTAGTAGGTTTAGAGGCAGTGAGAGATTATTTTCAAAAGGGAAATTGGCTGAAAGATCGAGGCGATCTCGGTGGCGCAATCGAGAACTATCAGAAAGCTTTAGAGTTTAATCCAAAAGATGCAGAAGTTCATAAAAAGTTGGCGGAAGTTTATGTTTTGCAAGGAGAATTTGAAAAGGCGATCGCCTCTTGCCATGTCGCTCTTAAATTTCAACCCAATTTTGCTCCTGCTTACTTAACAATAGGCAATGCTTTGCAGAGTCAAGGCAAGCTGGAAATGGCAATTGAAGCTTACTTGCAAGCTTTAGAACTTCAGCCGGAATTTGCTGAAGCCAGCGCGAATATCGGCAGTATGTATTACAAGTTAGGGCAATTGGAACAGGCTGCCAATTATTACCAGAAAGCTCTGGTAATTAATCCTCAATTGTGTTCGGTCAATATGATGCTGGGCAGCGTTTTTCAGGAGCAAGGAAAGTTAGATGCAGCAATTACTTGCTATGAAAAAGTGTTGCAACAGCAACCGGGAGATGCCAGCGCTGCTGAGAAACTATCGAGTTTAATCGCACAAAAAGAGCGGCCAACTACTGACAGCAACTTTATCGAACTAGAAACAGAATCAGGCGAACAGCAACCAGTATCTGTCAACAAAGATGAAGGCTACGGATTGCAGCCTTCGAGCATCAATTTGCCGCCAGCTCCCACCACTGAAACTTTAAATACTCCGTTTACCAACCCCGCCGAACTTTCTGAACAAGTTACCTCGCTAAATGTTCCAGATAGCGGACAAGTTGCCAACTTTCAAGAAGTAGAACCCTACAAAAAACTGGCAGAACAGTTTTTAGTTCAAGGTAAAATTAAAGAGGCGATCGCAGCGTGCCAGCAAGCGATAAAAATCCGACCAGATTTCATCCACGCTTACGTCACTTTAGGCAATGCTTTGCAAGCAGAAGGCAAAAATGAAGCTGCGATTAGATCGTATTCTCAAGCCCTAGAATTGCAGCCAAATTTTGCAGAAGTGCGCGCCAATATCGGCAGTATGTATTTCAAAATGGGGCGTTTGGAAGAAGCGATCGCCCATTACCAGCAAGCGATTGCCCTCAGTCCAAATTTAGCGGGAGCTCACTGGAATTTAGGGAAAGTATATCAGAAACACGGCAACATCGAAGCAGCGATCGCCTGTTTTAAAAGAACATCCGAACTCAACCCGCAGCTAGTCGGTGCAGACTTCCACTTTAACTTAGGTAATCGACTTTTCAGCCAAGGAAAGCGCGAGGAAGCCATCGAAAGCTACGAAAAAGCGATCGCCATTAAACCAGATTGGGCAGAAGCTTACGGTAACATCGGCAGCGCGCGATCGCAACAAGGCAATCTCGACGCCGCCATCGCTTATTATCAGAAAGCTGTAGCTTTAAAGCCGCAATTAGAAGTTTTGCACTTCAATATAGCCAATTCTTTTTTGCAGCAAAACAAGTACGACGAAGCAATTACTAATTACCGCAATACCCTGCAAATCAAGCCCGACTGGCCGGAAGTTCACGCTAACCTCGGCAGTTGTTATTCCATGCAGGGGCGCCTCGAAGAAGCTGTAGCCAGCTATCAGCAAGCTTTGGCATTAAAACCGAATTGGGCAGAGGTTTACTGCCGGATGGGGCACATTCAAAAACAAGATAAGCCGTTGGAGGCGATCGCCAATTTTGAAAAAGCGATCCAATGCAACCCCAAATTTAGCGAAGCCTACCAACAATTGTGCGACTTGCTAAGTCATTCCACCAACCTCGCCGGAGCCCGTAGCATAGCCGACAAATACTGCGAAAACTGCGGCGAAAATGCCCCAATCATGTCAGCTACAGCATATGTCTTTTCCTACCTGCAATCAGGTGTAAGCAAACAGGCGATTCAGAAACTCGAAGAAATCGAAAAACTCTGCTACGAAAAGGTCGAAAGCTTTAGCGTAATCGAACTAAAACTGCTCTACGAAATCTTCTTGTTTGCAGTTTCTCACCTGCGAGACAACCGCGAAAAAAATGCCAGTTTCTACAGACTCATTGCCAAAGAATACTATCAAAAAGCCGTCCCCAAGCGCCAGCAAGTTAACAGAAGCAACCTAGCCAATTACCAAACAAAAGAACAGCGTCCTTTAAAAATCGGCTTTCTTTCCAAACACTTCCGCCGCCACTCAGTAGGCTGGTGCAGTGAAGCTTTAATTCGCGAATTAAGCCACATCACCCCCCACGTTCACCTTTACGTCACCGGGAAACTCAACCGAGATGAAGTTACGCAGCGGTTTGAAGACATGGCGGGCAAGTTTTACTGGCCTAAAAAATATCCAAACGGCTTTGCTGATGGCGGTGAAATTTTCGCGGAAGTAGCGCAAGACAACTTGGATGTTTTGATAGACTTAGACTCGATGACAGTCCCAACAAATGTCGAAGTGCTGTATCAATATCCTGCGGGGATTTGCGTTTCTTGGCTAGGATTTGACGCGCCCTACATTTCAGAGAATCACTACTTTCTCTGCGACGAACACACTCATCCCCCTGGTGTGGAAAAAAATTACTTAGAACAGTTAGTAAGATTGCCTGTTGGTTCGGTAGCAATTGGCGCACTGCAAAGCATTCCTGTCAATCGCGAGGCGATTAGAAACGCTCTCGGAATTGGCTTGGATCAAATGACTTATCTGTGCGTGGCGCCAGGGCGAAAAACCAATCCCGAAATGGTACGAGCTCAAGTTACAATTCTTAAGGAAGTACCCAATAGTGTGTTAATCCGCAAAGGTCAAGGCGACCCCGATATTATTCACAGCACTTACCGCGAAGAATGCGAAATTCAGGGAGTAGATTTTGGTCGAATTAAGTTTATAGGGCAAACCAGAAGTGAAGAAGAACACCGCGCTATTTATTATGTAGCCGACGTGCTTTTAGATTCCTATCCTTACAATGGCGGGACTCACAATTTAGAGGCTTTGTGGGCGAATTTGCCAGTGGTAACTCGCTCTGGCGACCAATATCTTTCGCGCATGGGTTACGCTTTTCTGAAAAGTGCAAATCTTGATGTTGGTGCAGCGTGGACTTGGGAGGAATATACGCAGTGGGGAGTTAAGTTTGGCCGCGATGCTGGTTTCCGAAATGCGGTGAAAGAGCATTTAATAAAATCTAAGCAGCCAGAACATCTCGCACCTTTGTGGAATCCTAAAAAGTTGGCTGAGGATATGTATGAGGTGTTTCAAAAACTGTTAGCTAAATAGGTAGGAAATTGCTATAGGAATTCCTCATTAGTTGTGAACTCCTTCCTGCCTCTCTTCTCTTCCTCTGCGCCTCTGCGTTCTCTGCGGTTCAATAAAAAAAGAGCTCTCAGGTAGATAAACGTGGTTTCTGGATATTTGTACGCTACTCACGGTAAAGTTTTGTAAAAAACTCCGTGGAAATGCGTAAATATTCCGCGCCGAGTCTGATAGATAAATAGCTGATTCATAGTACCGCGATCGCACTAACTTTATGCCAGTTAGGGCGATCGTTTTTTTGTGGTACGAGAATTACGCACCAGTTAAAGATTGCGTAATTTTTTTGACAGCAGGTAGAAAAACGATGACACTCATCAGTAAATTTGCTAGGCTTTCACATTATAAAACTCAGCAAAATCATCTACCTTTAGATACATCATGCCCAATCTTACCCTCTACGACGCGATTACCAACCTTCCAGGCGGAACGCCCCCCGGCATAGGCACGCCCAACGGCACCGCCCTTGCTTACGGACAAATAGCCCCGCCCGGTACACCACTTCCCACGCCCCCTTTTCTTCCCGGTTCTACGGCTTCTCTGGCTACGGGTGCGTTTACGCCAAACACAACGGGCATCAATACTGCCACCATCTACCCTGGCAATAGCAGTTCTGGCTACGCGGGTTACACCAATTACAATCCAACCTCGCTGCTTCCGGGTCAGACTGCAGCGATATTGCCGCCTTTCACCGCCACCACTCTAGACCGCACGGCTGGTTATACGATATCTTTTAATGCAGCGATTCCGACAGAAACTAGCAACCCCAACCGCGCGGGTTTCAGCGTCACAGCTATTAGCAGCGACGGCTTGAATGGTTTAGAATTGGGTTTTAAAAATGGCAGAATCTTTGCTCAGTCAGATACTTTTACTGAGCCGACAACTATTGGGCCTGAAAATGCCAACTTTAATACTTCTGCAAATAACAATTATGTCTTAAAAGTACAAGGCACTAATTACCAACTTTTTGCTAATAATTCCCCAACTGCAATCCTCACAGGGTCACTGCGTCAAATCCAGTTTAACCCAGGACAAAGTCAGCCTCCTTTAACTTTCAATCCTTACAGATTGCCGAGTTTCCTATTTTTTGGCGACAATACTGACCAGGGAAGCGCTACATTTCGCTTGGGCAGAATAGCTGTTAATGACTTGCCTGTTGCTACTCCAGACAATGCGATCGCAACTGTCGGCACTCCTAACATTAAAATTAAAGTTCTGGCAAACGATACAGGCGGCACAAAGGCACTGAGAGTGCAGAGTGTTACTCAACCAACAGGTGGCACTGTTACTGTTGACGACTGGATTTATGCAGGAGGAGATTTCACCAATATCGGCGGGCAGCCGCGCAATTATATTGCCCGGTTATACGGCAGCGACGGCACGGCAGATCCTACTTTCAACCCTAATGCGGATAACTTTGTCCGGGCGATCGCACTTGATGCGAACGGCAACCCAGTAGTAGGAGGATTTTTTAACAATATCGGCGGGCAGCCCCCTAACAGAATTGCCCGGTTGAACAGCAGCGACGGCACGGCAGATGCCACTTTTAACCCGAATGCGGATGCTGCAGTAAGGGCGATCGCGATCGATGCTAACAACAACCCGATAGTAGGGGGCGATTTCACCAATATCGGCGGGCAGCCCCGTAACAGAATTGCCCGGTTGAACAGCAGCAACAGTACAGCAGATCCTACTTTTAACCCCACTGCCGATAATAGTGTCTATGCGATCGCGCTTGATGCTAACAGCACAGTATTAGGGGGACAATTCACCAATATCGGCGGGCAGCCGCGCAACTATATTGCCCGGTTGAATAACAACAACGGCACTGTAGATGCTACTTTTAACCCCACTGCCAATAGTAATGTCTGGGCGATCGCTCTTGGAACTAACAGCACAGTAGTAGGGGGCGATTTCACCAATATCGGCGGGCAGCCACGCAACTATATTGCCCGCTTGAACAACAGCAACGGTACAGCAGATGCTAATTTTAACCCTAATGCTAATGATTTTGTCCGGGCGATCGCGATCGATGCTAATAACAACCCAGTAGTAGGGGGCTTATTCACCAATATCGGCGGGCAGCCGCGCAATTATATTGCCCGGTTGAACAGCAGCGACGGTACAGCAGATGCTACTTTCAACCCCAATGCGAATGGTACAGTCAATGCGATCGCGATCGACCCCAAACGCAGCATTGTCTACACTCCTAACCCCACTTTCAACGGCCTCGACACCTTCTCGTACACAGCAAGCGACGGTTACAGTACCAGCACATCAACTGTTAACGTCCTCGTCAACGATTCCCCAGTCTTAGACAACTCGGGCACGCCTAATTTAACAGCAATTAATGTCAACGAAACCAACAATACTGGCACATTAATATCTGCTATTATCGGCAGCAGCATCACCGACCCCAACGACGCTATTTCCCCGCGTCCCAGAGGCATCGCCCTCACAAATTTAGATACGACAAACGGCAGTTGGCAGTATACGACAGACGGCACAACTTGGAATA
This sequence comes from Microcoleus sp. Pol12A5, assembly GCF_036701435.1. Lineage (NCBI taxonomy): Bacteria > Bacillati > Cyanobacteriota > Cyanophyceae > Oscillatoriales > Microcoleaceae > Microcoleus > Microcoleus sp. Pol12A5. The sequence continues at coordinate 3,013 of NZ_JAUBQU010000099.1, read as the reverse complement.
ATATTACTACTGTTCCTACGGCTACAACTGCACTGTTGTTAGCAGCAGACGCGACAACTCGCCTCCGATTCGTTCCCAATACTAACTACACCGGAACAGTTACTAACGGCATTACTTTCAATGCTTGGGATAGAATTACTGGCACTAACGGCGGCACGGCAGATGTGACAGGGGACTTAGAAACTAATGGCGTTTCTAGTCCTTTTAGTACAGCCAGCGAAACAGCCAGCATTACAGTTAGTCCATTACCTGCTATTACTAATATCACATCAGATCAGGCAGATGGAAGCTACGGCATCGGTGCAACAATTCCCATTACCCTCACATTCAGTCAACCAGTTACTGTTACGGGTACGCCACAGCTTACCTTAGCCACAGGCGGTGCAGGTACTGTGATTAATTATGCCAGCGGCAGCGGCAGCAATACTCTGACATTTAATTACACAGTCACAGCCGGCAATAGCAGTCTCGACTTAGACTATACCTCCGCAACTGCCTTATCTCTCAACGGCGGTACAATTAAGAATGCTGCTAATGGTGATGCTGTCTTGACTTTGCCGAATCCGGGTGCAGCTAATTCCTTGGGTCAAAATAAGGCAATAGTAATTGATGGCATTGCGCCAACTGTCAATCCGACGACTATTGCTGATATTACGGTGGCGGGGGGAACCAGTCAAGGTTTTACTGTTACTTTTAACGATAATAGTGCGATCGATGTTACAACTCTAGACAGTTCTGACTTTTTAATCAATTGGTCGGGCGGTGGTATTCCTGTCAACTTTGTCAGTGTTGATACTAATACTAATGGCTTGACGCGGACAGCTACTTATTCATTTACTCCGCCTGGGGGAAGTTGGGATATTGCAGATAATAATCCAACTTACAGTATTAATCTGCAAGGTAATCAAGTTAAAGATACTGCTGGGAATCCTGTAAATCCTACGATTTTAGGAACTTTCAGCGTTAATATTACCGCGCCAACTCCGACTCCGACTCCCACACCCACGCCAACACCGACTCCCACACCCACGCCAACACCCACGCCAACACCGACTCCCACGCCAACGGAAACTCCGACTCCAACGGGAACACCAACTCCCACGCCAACGGAAACTCCGACTCCAACTCCGACTCCAACGGGAACACCAACTCCGACTCCAACGGGAACACCAACTCCGACTCCAACTCCAACGGAAACACCAACTCCGACTCCAACGGAAACACCAACTCCGACTCCAACGGAAACTCCGACTCCGACTCCAACGGGAACACCAACTCCGACTCCAACGGAAACACCAACTCCGACTCCGACTCCCACTCCAACACCGACTCCAACGGGAACACCAACTCCGACTCCAACGGGAACACCAACTCCGACTCCAACGGGAACACCAACTCCGACTCCGACTCCCACTCAAACACCGACTCCAACGGGAACACCAACTCCCACTCCAACTCCAACACCGACTCCAACGGGAACACCAACTCCCACTCCGACTCCGACTCCAGCGGAAACTCCGACTCCAACGGAAACTCCGACTCCGACTCCAACGGAAACTCCGACTCCAACGGAAACTCCGACTCCGACTCCAACGGAAACTCCGACTCCGACTCCCACTCAAACACCGACTCCAACGGGAACACCAACTCCCACTCCCACTCAAACACCGACTCCAACGGGAACACCAACTCCCACTCCCACTCCAACACCGACTCCAACGGGAACTCCGACTCCGACTCCAACGGGAACACCTACTCCGACGGGAACGCCTACTCCGACGCCGACCCCAACCGGAACGCCGACGCCAACGCCCACTGAAAGCGATTGCATTTGCGATACTATTCCGCAGCCCAATTTCAACCAACCCAATCAAGTTGACAATATTATCAACAGCAATGGTAGCGGTGAAATTCAGTTTGGCAGTGCGGGAAATGATGCTTTTTACGGCAGTCCAAATCAGAACCTTTTCGATGGGGGTTTAGGCGACGATAACCTCTATGGTGGTGAAGGAAACGATATCCTTTACGGGAACCGAGGCTATGATTTTATTGACGGGAACAAGGGAGATGATATCCTTTTTGGAGGAAAGAATAATGACATCATTTTTGGTGGCGAAGGTGAAGATCTCATTTTCGGCAATCGTGGCAATGATTCCATAAATGGCAAGGAAGAAAACGACTTAATTTTTGGCAATGAAGGTGCTGATTTTATCGACGGCGGTAAAGGTAATGATTCTGCATTTGGCGGTAAAGGTAATGATATTGTGTTCGGTGGCAAAGGCAATGATCTTCTCTATGGCAATTCGGGCAGCGATACTATCTGCGGAGGTGCTGGCAATGATTTCTTAAGCGGGAATCAAAGTAGCGATTTGTTGGATGGCTGCGAGGGAAATGATACTATCTTTGGCGGGGCGGGTAGTGACACTCTCACTGGCGGTTTGGGCGATGATATTTTAATCTCCGGTTTGGGGGAGGATAGTCTAATTGGAGGTCTAGGAAATGACACGTTTGTGTTAGAAAGTAACGGCGGGTTTGATGTTATTTCTGATTTCACGAAAGGGCTGGATGTGCTACAATATAAAGGCGGAACTATTGGAAATTTGGCAATAAGTCAAATTCCAGAAGGCACTTTAATCAGTAAAGCAAGTGGGGAACGTTTGGTGCTGTTGGTAGGGGTGCAAGCTAGTGCGATCGCACTTAGCGATATCACTTTACTTTAGTTATTGGTTATTTGTTGGTTATGAGTTATGGGCAACCAATAACTACTAACCAACAAATAACAAGTAGCAAGTAACAACTAATCACTAATAGCCACTCGATCGCGCCCGCCAGACTTAGCTCGATACAGTGCCTTATCCGCAGCTTCAATCAACATTTTCGGGGAATTTTGACTTTGCGAAACTGCCGCAACTCCCAAGCTGAGAGTCACAGAATCACTGACAACAGACTTAATGTGGGGAATTGCTAAGGCTTTGACGCGGCTGCGGATTCCCTCAGCAACAGCCTGTGCAGC
>NZ_JAUBQU010000251.1:0-2782 GCF_036701435.1 Microcoleus sp. Pol12A5 | reverse complement strand
CAATTTGAGGTTGATGAATCTGCGATCGTCACCGGCGCTGTCACCTTAGCCTATGCGGCTTACCAATATTGGAAACAGGATTAAGGTTGACACTTCTACCTCGCGAATAGCTTATTAAGGAGGATTTAGGGGAATCGTTTATGTACCTCACCAGACAGAGAAACGCTATAGAAGCTGTAGAAATAAATTGTCATAATCCTCCAATTCTACAATTATAAACAGTGATAAAATCGGTATTTATAGCCAGCTATTTTGGGTTGAGGTTGCGAATCAATCGTACAGTTTCGCCCTTTTCCTTCCACTGAAGCTGTAAAATTTATCGTCCACAAATCCAAAATTTTTGGCATTTGAGCTAAAGTTTTGTGCAGTGCATCTGTCGCAGTTTGAGAATCACTATCTTTTTTTGCTAAAAGAAATTGAGGATAATTTGGTTGAGACTTTGTACTCAAAGATGAACTAGATAAACGTTTAAATTCCCACGCTATCCCCATCATAGCTCTTGTTTCTGAGTGACTTTTGCGAACAGTGGCAATTAAAACAGGAATCTTTGGCGATGCTGACTGTATTTTAACAATGTGGGGAACTAAAATATCGGGGCGTTTGGATTTTTGAAAGCCAAAATTTGAAACAACTGTCATACTACCAAGTAAACCCATTAATAAGATGATTGTTACTGCTTTTCTTCCGTCTATTTTTAACGCTAGAATTGGCAATTTTAAAAATTGACTTAATTTATTGTTTGTTTCTAAGTATTGATTTTCCCAACAAACAGCCAAACTTACTGCGAGCAAAATGATAACAGCGGGAAAGTAGACAAACTGATAACGAGCCGCCAAAGTTAGATCGGCACCCAAAATGTAGGTAGTCCCTAAAAAGATGGCGATCGCACCCAACATAAACCCGCCTAAAACTTGAGTAATTAAGCTACCATGTGATTCTCCTAACTTAATTTTAAGACCTCTAATCAAAATTGGCAAAGCAAAAAACATGAAAATTAACAATGCCAAACCAGAGGCAAAAATCGCTAGTAAAGATACTCCTTCCACTGGCAATAATGCCAACATTGTCACCATCCACGCTAAAACTCTGGGTGCTGGTTCTAGCAATTCAATCGGGTTTTTTCCCTCATAAATCCAGCGCGTCATTTCACTTTCAGAAGCTGTACGCAATGCCGGAAGCCAAACTAAACATCCCACCAACGTACCCGCAGCAACCGTGTAGATTCGGAATAGAGAATTGGGAATTAGTAATTGAGGAGTGAGGGTTAAATCTTGAGTCGAATCTAAATCTAATTTTTCCTGGCGCTCTGTCCGTTTTTTTATCCAAATAACAGCTATTAAACTTAAACCTTCAGCAGCGACAACGAGAACAAAAAAGTAATGTGTTGCAATCCCTGAACAGTTAACTACTACCCAAAGTAATCCTGCCCAAATTGGTAAAATGCTACGATTATTTATAGTGCGAGTTGCTATTACCAAACAGCACAAAGAAGCGATAATTAATAAAACTGGTAAAGTGTAGTGTCGAGCTTCTTGGGCGATAAATATCCCGTAGGGAGAAACCGCCATCATTGCGGCCGCCATTTGAGCTATTAAACGAGATCGAAATGCTACAAAACCAAAGCAAAACATAGCTGGAACTGAGGCGACACCGAGAATCGCAGGAAGCGCTCTAGCGGCCCATAAAGAAACTAAACCCGCCTCGGTCGAAAATAGTTTCATCCACAAATGAGCCAGCACAAAATAAACTGGAGGATGGGTGCTTTCTGTCATCAAATTGTGGATGACTGAGGTGATATTAGCTTGAGAATTCACTTGTAATGGCTGCAAGAGGGTATCAAGCGCGATCGCACTATCTAGCGGTATCGTCTGCAAACTATTTCCCAAACTAAAAATTAACGTTGCTATCTCAATTGTTGAAGGTGGCTTATCTGCCAAATTAGTAAAGCGTAAAACTGTGCCAATAGCTATCCATATTAGCACCAGCAATGGATGAAACCAAGGGTTCCCATCATTATTAGCAATTTTTAGTTTTAAACTTGGGATAGTCATTGTTTATACACCCTCAACATTTAGCAGCAAAGTATTCTACCTATCTCGATCCTCAAGTACCTTAAACCGCCCCTCAATATCTTGTATGTAGCAGCCTATGCAAGCAAGCAGTGCGTAAATAAAAATCACAACTCTAAAATGGCTGCGATCGCCTTCAACTTGAGTTTAAGCTGCGATTCAAGCATCTTTTAGGGGAGTCCAGCGAAAGGCGCCATCGCCTCCTATTTCCACTACTACCTTAATTCGTGGTTCTCAAGTTCGCAAAACCGTCAAATATTCGATTTGACTACCGTTCTTTCTTGACTGTTCCCCTTGCCCTCTTTTCCACTCCATGATATATTTTGTATGTAAAATAAAGTTTTACAACTCTTCTAATTGTAACTCTATCAAATCTTTTTGTGACTTATTTAACATTTTTTTCTGCTTTTTTTCTTTCCTACATGAGCGCGATCGCCCGATGCTCCCACTAACTCTTGTCTCCTCCTTTTTTTTCTTAAATTTGAGCTTACCATTTTTCTTTTATTTACACAAATCCTTCAGACCCGCTGTAGACTGCAAAACGCGAAATTTTATTTCCTTACAACTTCTCTCTACAGCACTTTGCGTGACGAAAAGGTACAGTAACAGCAGTGAGCAAAATAATTTTCGATTTGCTTACTTGAACATAATTTAACTCCCAATTCCAAGAGTTTTTCTACAATCTGTACACTTCGAGGTACAAATTTCCTGAG
>NZ_JAUBQU010000005.1:0-111143 GCF_036701435.1 Microcoleus sp. Pol12A5 | reverse complement strand
AGCGTTTCAAGTTTAAGTCTAGCTAGCTCAAGACTTAGCGTTACATAGTTTATTTTTTTCCTGTCCACCTACTTAATTTCCTCCAACTTGACTGTAAAATTTAGATGCGACACGATCGATTAAATCCGGTAACTAGAATTATTAAAAGTGGTAGATATCCTCGCCGGAAAGGGCATTGCCCTGTAGCTACAAAGAATTACGCTCAAGGTTTTCTGTTGAAATCAATTCTTTAATCTCAAATCTAAAATCGCTATGACTGTTAATTTTGGGGTGGTGCTGGTAACTGTGGCATCGGAGGCGGAGGCGGAGAATCTCGCTAAAAATTTAGTTGAACACAAGCTGGCTGCTTGTGTGAGTTTGTCGCCAATTCGCTCTATTTATACTTGGCAAGGCGAGATTCATGCCGGGTCAGAGTGGCAGTTGGTGATTAAAACTGATATGGCTAAATTTGAGGCTTTAAAAACAAAAGTTCAGGAACTCCATTCCTATGAAGTTCCCGAAATTATTGCTATTCCTATTATCGCTGGCAGTGATGCTTATCTCAATTGGCTGGGACAATCTTTAAGTTTGTAGTCAAGACTTTAGTCCTAAAGTGTCAAATGAAGAGGGACGAAAGCCCCTACTACAAATGGTCAGGAACCTAGGAATTATGACTGGTAGGGCCAATGACGCCGATTTTGTGGCGAAAACTTAGTTCGCCGCCGAACCAGCCTGTAATGCCCAGCAAGGTTGCAACGACGATCGATATTGCTAAACCTGTATATACGATCGGCTCAGCCGGATTACCTTGTCGCAACACCAGGTTAATCAGGGTAAGTACCATAACCGCCACATTGCCGCCCATGTGCAACCAGCCAGCACTGCGCTCGCGCACTCTTTTAACTTTGAAAAAATCTAAAAAGCCCGTGATTGCTGCCAAAATCCCCGCTGCAAAACCGATACCCATCAGCCAAACCGAAGCTCTCGCCCAAAACGGATCGCTTGTGAGCCAATAACCGATGTCCGTGCCCGCGGCTCCTACTAAAAAGGCGACCGGAAAGATGACGATGATGGGGTGGATGGGATGACCTGCAACTGAAAGCGTACTCGTAATGCCGGCGTCACGATACTCTCTGTCGTCACTTTCTAGAATCGGCGGAATATTCGGATAGGGGGTACTATTTCTTTGATTTGTTTCCATGATTTCTAGCGATTAATTTTGTACAAAAAAGCCGTTTTTATTGGATTGAACTTAATCCCAAATCCGCTCGCCATTTTCGTCAACGCGGGCCTGCCGAATTACGTCAGAAATTTCGTCGGCGTCTTTGACGTGGTGCAAAGCTTTCTTTTCCCCATCGGGTTCTTCTACGATCACATAAGTTGGAACTGTAACAACATCGCCCGTGATGTCTGGCACGTGGTCTACCGCCAGTTGCTGGGCTTTTTCTTCGATGCTTTGCGGTTCGTCGGAAATGCGATCGCCCGGATTGACAGTGCGTTCCATATCTTTGCCTGGTTTGTCGATACTCATAAAAACCTCTCTGGTATTTCTAATTTTTTGCTGACTCTAATTCCTACTATTGAACGAAAAATATCTCTACGCAAACATCTCCCGACGGGTGGAAGTTTCAGTTATGCCGATCGCAGGCAGCCTCTTCCTGTAGGTAGAGGTTTTTCGGCTGGTTCGGAAAAAAACCTAAGCTAAAATCTAAGCATGATATTTTCCTTCCCTTTGAGTTGCCCATGAAAAGTTACGATTGGATTGTTGTCGGCGGTGGCATTACTGGTGCATCACTTAGTTACGAACTGGCAAAAAAAGGTTTTGCTGTGCTGCTTTTGGAACGAGATGCTGCCATGCAAAATGCTACTCGTTTTAGTTATGGTGGCTTGGCTTATTGGTCGGGGACGACTGATTTAACTCGCAAATTGTGTCAAGAAGGTATCGAACGCCACCGCAATTTATCGGCGGAATTAGATGCTGATACTGAGTTTCGCGAGTTGGATTTGTTGCTGACAATTGATGCGGGCAATGATGCCGAAAAAGTGGCGGCTAATTACGCGTATTTTGCGATTGTTCCGCAGCTTTTGAGTGTTGCAGAAGCTGGCGAGTTGGAACCTTTGCTGAATAAAAGTGCGATCGCCGGAGCTCTGACTGTGCGCCACGGTCACATTTCGCCGACTGCCACAAATAAAGCTTATTGTCAAGGGTTTCTCCGGTTGGGAGGAACTATAGAATTTGCTGAAGTAATTGGGTTTATAGAAGAGGGAAACCGGATTTCGGGAGTCAAGACGGCGCAGGGAATTTATCGCTGTGAAAATACTGTGGTTTGTGCTGGAGGTTGGAGTCGGAGTTTGCTGAAGGTGGCTGGTGTTTCTGTGGGAGTTTATTTTACTCGCACCGAGATTTTGGAAACTGCACCTGTGGATTTGAAACTCAGGACTTTGGTGATGCCTGCGGTATTAAAACGTTTTGAATTGGAAGCTGAATCGAGTAGAATTGAGGTGGATTTTCTTTGGGATGAACCTGGTAAAGAGTTGCTGTCGCCGATTTTAGATTCGGGTGCAATTGGGTTTAAGGATGGCAGTTTGCGGATCGGGCAATTGTCGCGCACTTTGAGCGATTTGAATGCTAAAGTCGATCGCGAAACCAGCGAAACGGCAATTCGTGCCGGAATCCGCAAGGTTTTGCCCGATTTGGCAGGTTTACCGGCAACTTGGCACGAGTGTAGTGTGGCATTTAGCGCTGATAATTTGCCTGTAGTAGGGCCGATTGCCGATCGCCCTGGATTGCACGTTTTTTCGGGTCTCAGCAATCCTTTGGTGATTGTACCTGCTTTGGCTGAGCGATTTGCGAATGCGGCGGGGGGAGAAGAAGATAGGGCGATCGGGCTTTTGTCTCCCAATAGATTTATCGCAGAAGGAAGAAGGAAGAAGGATAGATGACTAATGACTAATGACTACTGACTACTGACTAAAAAAGGCAGCGCGACAATAAATGTAGTACCTTTGTCGATCGCACTTTCCACGCTTATTGTACCGCCGTGCAGGTCAACTATGTGTTTGACAATGCAGAGTCCCAGACCCGATCCTTTAATCTTGCCTACATTAGCACCCCGTTCAAACTGCTGAAATAGTTTTCCTTGATATTCCGGTGTCATTCCAATTCCCTCATCTCGAACGCACAAAATTATTTGTTCGTTTTTGCAGCTTAAGTCTAAACATATATTGCCACCGTTTGGAGAATATTTAATGGCGTTTGAAAGCAGATTAGTCAGAAGGTGGTGCAGTAGTTTAGCATCGAGATTGGCGTGCAGCGGATTTGTGTGACTGCGGAAATGTACTAGGTGTTTGTCGGTGATGATAGGTTGCAGTTCTTCTAAAATAGACTTGCATAAGTCCGTAGCATTGATCTGATTTAAATTTAAGGAGATTTTACCTGATTCTGCTTTGCTAAGCATTAAAATATCTTCCAGCAAACTACTCATATTACTGACGGCTTTTTTAATGCGATCGACATTTTTATTGGTAGTTCCGGGGGTTTTATTCAATTCGCTATCTTCTAGCATTTCAGCCGATAACTGTATAGTAGTTAAAGGAGTGTTTAAATCGTGGTAAGCCATTGAAATAAAGCGCGCTCTATTTTCGCTTTTTTCTGCGGCTAATGCCATTATTTTTTTTAGACTAACTGCTTCTTGATGTTTGCTCAGCGCTATCTTGATTGTGGCGTGTAGTTCTCTTTGCTTAAAAGGTTTGAGGAGGTAGCCGTAAGAGCCAGTATTTTCGGCTCGCTGCAAAGTTGCGTCGTCGGCATAGGCAGTTGTATAGATAATTGGGATATCTAATTCTTGATTAATTATTACTGCTGTTTCTATGCCGTCAATGTCGCCTTTGATGACTATATCCATTAATATTAAATCAGGTTCCAATTCGCCGGCGCGATGAATGGCATCGGCTCCTGAAGAGACAATGCCTGCGATTTGATATCCTAAATTTTCTAATTTTTGGGCTAAACTTTTAGCAATTAAGAGTTCGTCTTCGACAATCAAAATATTAATTGCTTTTTCGGCCACATCCATAATTTTAAAACCTTTGGCAGTAGTTTAATTCATGAAATTTCAGGTGAAATGCTGTGCCAGTTTGTGTTAACAGTTCGATGCTTCCTTCTAACTGCTCAGTTAAAGTACAGACAACTTGAAAGCCCATTGAGTTAGTTTTCCGAAAATCTAAGTTTCGAGGAAAGCCGATGCCGTTATCCTTAACTAAGAGGTTGATTTCTCCATCGTCAGTTTGATAACATTCTACACTAACTGTACCACTCGTGGCATCAGGAAAAGCGTGTTTGAGCGTATTTGAAACCAATTCATTGGCAATTAAACCGCAGGGAGTAGCGGTTTCAAGATTTAGGGAAATTGGCTTAGCTAATACCTGCAACTTAATTTGGTTGTTGCTAATATTATAAGAGTGAAACAAGTTACTTACCAAATCTTCAAGATATTCGCCAAAATTAATTTGCGCTAAGTTAGTCGATCGGTACAGTTTTTCGTGAATCAGAGCCATAGAATAAAGGCGATTCTGACTTTCTTCAAACATTTTGCTTACTTGCGGGTCGGCAACTGTGTTCGATTGCAATTCTAACAGACTGGCAACTACGCAGAGGTTGTTTTTGACGCGGTGGTGAATTTCTTTAAGCAAAATTTCTTTTTCTCGGAGGGAGTTTTTCAAATTTGCTTCCGCTTGTTTGCGGTCGCTCAGTTCAGCTTGCAGTTGCTGGTAAAGTAGAGATTGCTGAATAGCGATCGCTAATTGATTCACCAACTGGTGAAATAAATTGATTTCCCATTCTAGCCACTCACGAGGACGATCGCATTGGTGGGCAATCAGCAATCCCCAAAGTTCGCTGTGCTGAATAATCGGCACTACTAACTTTGCTCTAACTTCAATCTGTTTCATAAACTCCGCCACACAATCTGTAAGGAAGGGAGAATCTAGTTCAGAGATCGCAGAAATTCGCCCTTGCAAATAAAGCTGATAACTTTCAGGCGGAAAAACCTCTTCGCCAAAATATCTATCCACGAGTTGGCTGCATCCTTCTGCCACCGCTTCAGCAATGACTCTGCCGCCGGTTTTGGGTAAAAGTTGATAAACCAAAACTCGATCGGCTAATAATACTTGCTGGAGTTCGGCAACCGTAGTGTTGAGAATTTCCTCTAATTGCAAAGACTGGCGGACGCGACGGGCGATCGCCTCGACGAGCCGTTCTCGCTCGAACTGCTGCTGCAGCGCTATTTCTGCGTATTTAGAATTGGTGATATCGGCGGCGTAACCAATAATTTCTATCGGAATGCTCCTGCTGTCAACCAATAGTTTCAGTTCCGTCCGCAGCCAGCGGTAAAGTCCGTCTCGGTGCAGAAAGCGGTACTCGCAAATGCAATTTTTGCCCTCGGACAAATTAGAAAAGTTTGCTAAAAATTGGAGCCGCTCTTCAGGGTGAATCCGGCTCGACCAAAATTTAGAATCTGCTAACAGTTCTTGGGGATCGTAGCCCATGATTGCCTTAACGTTGTCGCTAATGTAAGTAGTACAAAAATCTCCCGTGGGTGCGGCAGTAAAAATTACTGCAGGATTAGAAGCCAGTAAAAATTGCAGGCGTTCTTTTAATTGCTGAAATTCCATTTCTGCCCGCTTACGATAACTGATATCTTCGATCGCCCCCATGCTGTAGAGAGGAATGCCCTCGCGATCGCGGATCAGCGTCACCGTCAAGTTTGCCCACATCAGCTCGCCATTCTTCTTAATCAAGCGTTTTTCCGTTTGTAAACGAGAAATATTGCCGCAGATCAACTGCTTGACTTCCTCTACATCTGCTTGTAAATCTTCTGGATGCGTGAGTTCAGTAAAAGTCATGCTAGCCAACTCCGAATCGCTGTAGCCCAACATCTGGCGGTGAGCTTCATTCACTTTGATCGTGCGGTAGTCGCGCACGCTTGCCAAACCAATCGCGATCGGAGCATCGTCAAATAAGTTGCGAAACTTTTCCTCGCTCTTTTGCAGTGCAGCTTCTGCCTGTTTGCGAGCGGTAATGTCTCGGGCGACCCACATCACCCGATCGAGATCCAGCGGCGAAATAGTGGCATCAAACCAGAATAACTTGCAGCCAATTTCCATGCTGTATTCAACTCTGTGAGTTTGCCTAGATGCTAAGGTTTGGCGAATGTGACCCAGGGCAAAATTAGCTTCCGCTTCTGGGAAGATTTCGGCGAGGGTTTTGCCCAGCACTTCAGGAGCAGGTTTGTACAGCAGTTGGGGAGCAGTGGGGGCGATTTTGAGGTAGCGGCCGCTTGCGTCGAAAACCAGGACAATATCCGTCATCGCGTTAAACAGCGCCAGCAGTTCGGCTTCGGAGTTTTGAAGTTTTTCTTCGGTCAATTTGCGATCCGTAATGTCGGTGTCAGTGCCAGTCAGGCGGAAAGCCTTGCCAGAAGCCGATCGGATCGCGCTGCCGCGGGCAAGTATCCAGCAGGTGCTGCCGTCTTTACGCACCATCCGGTGTTCTACTTCATAAATTTCTGTTAAACCCTCTAGATAAGCATTTACTGCTTGGGCGACTGTAACTCGATCGTCGGGATGAACGTGAGATGCCCAATTTTCCATGCGGTTAGGAATCTCTGCGTCTTGATACCCCAACAAAGCTTTCAAAGACGGAGCAATATAGATTTCGTCGGTTTCCAAATTCCAGTCCCAAACCCCCACTTTGCCGGCCGATACTGCCATTTCGTACCATTGTGTCCGCTGCTGCACTCGCAGTTCTAACTCTGCATTGAGCTGCTGCAAAGCGATTTCTGCTTGTTTGCGATCCGTGACATCCCTGCCTGCAGCTTGATACTCGACGATTTGTCCGCTCTCGTCGAATATCGCCCGATCGATCCACTGGTGCCAGCGAATTTCCCCGCTCGGCAAAATTACTTGGTGCTCGCAGGTAAAAATAGGGTTGTCGGGAGACACAGAAGTATATTGCTGTTGAAAAATTTCTCGGTCTGCTTCTGGCAGCAGGGACATGAAGCATTTGCCGAGTAAGTCGAACGCCTGCAGGCCGAAATAACGGCAGTAAGCTTGATTGACAAAAGTTATTTTACCGTCTGGGAGGTAGCGGCAAATCAGTTCGGTTTGGTCTTCCACAATCGCCAGGTAGCGCGCCTCGCTTTGCCGCATGGCATTTTCGGCATTTTGGCGATCGCTGACTTTTTCGAGTTCACAATTGCCCTCTAACAGTTCGCATTGTTCCTGGAGTTTTGCCACTTCTTGATGCAGTGCCTCGATCCAGCTATACATTGCTGGGCGAATCCTTTTTTCGCTAACTATACCTACTGGCTGACCCCGTTCATCTACAATTGGCAAGCAATCGATCGAGTATTGACAAAATAGCTTGAATGCGGTAGTAAGATCTGTAAATTCTGATTCTTGTAAGACAATTAAATTCCGCGTCATTGCCTCGGCAACTTTCATGCCTTGCCATCCGTATTCGGAGGCGGCTAAGTTCAGCACATCTTCCGGGCTTAGCAGTCCGACTAGCTGATTTTCATCGACAACTAAGACGCAATTAATCGATGCTTGTACAGTTTCGTTTGAGTCGTGAAATGCAGGTGAATTAGGCATTGGACAAGGGTAGCTCGTCCGACGCATCAGGGCGATCGCCTCTGCGAGCGAAGTTGAGGACCCAACCGTTGCCGGGTGGCGATCGACAGCTTCGTCGGGCGATCGTAAATTGGCCGACAAATTAGCAAGTTGCATTAGTCTTGGTGAAAAAGAATTGTTAATTAACTTTAGCAACACTTTTAGTCATCAGCCAGATGACTTATGGCTGATGAGCTGGCTGGTTTTCGACCAAGAAGAATATAAGTTTTCATTCCTCCTTTGCCTTTAACTTCAATCAGTCCTCGTTCCTGAAACAAATATTTATTTTCCAACAGTTTATAAGTATTTTCGCTCACTTGAATCCGCCAAGGCAAACCCTGAGATTCCATGCGGGAAGCAATATTTACCGTGTCGCCCCATAAATCATAAATAAACTTCTTTATACCAATTACTCCCGCAACAACCGGGCCGCTGTGAATGCCGATGCGGATGCTAAAATATTTATTATTTTTAGCATTAAATCTGGCTATTTCTGCTTGCATATCTAGGGCGATTTGGGCGATCGCATCTGCGTGGTCTACCCTGGGTTCAGGCAGTCCTCCTACTGCCATGTATGCGTCGCCGATGGTCTTAATTTTCTCTAAACCGTGCCGTTCGCACAAAAGGTCGAATCCTGAGAAAATCTTATTTAGGATATCCACAAGTTCGATCGGATTCATGACGGCAGACAAAGCAGTAAACCCCACAATGTCAGCGAACAAAACAGTCACTTCCGGAAAGTATTCGGCAATAGTAGTTTCGTTTTGCTTGAGGCGTTCTGCTATTGCCTTGGGCAAGATATTTAACAGCAGTTTTTCTGATTTTTCTTGTTCTTCCCACAACGCATCTTCTGCTTGCTTGCGTTCCGTAATGTCGTGGTAACTCCAGACTCTCCCGATAATTGTATCTCCCAGTCGCTGCGGTTGCGAATAGCGTTCAAAAAATCTGCCATCTTGAAATTCCAACAAGTCGTAACTTTCGGCTTCTGGCTGCTCGTAAAGTGATTGTATTCTCTCTTGAAATGCTTGGGGGTCTTTGAGTTGGTTGAGGACAAAGGCGATCGTTATGGCGTCGTCTCGCAGTGCCATCACTTCATTAGGTATGCCCCACATTTCCACAAATTGTCGATTGAAAGTGACAATTTTTCCGTTCCTGTCAATCGCTAAAATACCGTCTGCAGTAGAATCAAAAGTTGCTAGCAGCAGGGACACAGATTTTGCTAGAGCCTCCTCGGCCATTTTTCGAGCAGTAATATCTCGCAAAATAGCGCGAATAGCTACTAGCGAACCTGCCGCAAATTTACAGCTTATACTGCCTTCAAGCAAAATATTTTCATGGTGTTTAGTAATAAATGTTAGTTCAATAGACTCTGGATACAAGGTATTTTCATTTACCGTTTTTTTTGTAATAGCTTGATACAATATATCCAGAGACTCTGGGGAACTGTTCGGATGAATGATATCAAAAACAGTCATTTGAGCAATTTCTGCTTCGGTGTAGCCCAAAGTTTCCCGCCAAGCCCGATTTACATACAAAAAATGACCGTCGGCTCCAATACTTTGAATTAAGTCAGTAGCATTTTCAAATAAGTCTCGCAGTTGTTCTTCGCTTTCACGCAAAGCTATTTCTGCTTGTTTTCGCTTGATAAATTGACCGATTTGACTGCCGATGCTTGCCATTATCTGGAGCAGTTCTTCATCAAAACACTGCACTTCGCGGCTGAAGAAAATCATCACCCCCAACACAGACTTTGCAGAATTTTCAGGGTCATAGTCCCCCAATATTGGGAAACCAAAAGCTCCGTGCAATCCTTCTTCAGCAGCGATTTCGCGGCGCAGACAACTGTCGCTTTTTGTGACATCGGCAATCCACTGAGAGGAACCGCTGGCCCACACGAAACCGGGTAATCCTTCGCCAAACGCACAAGTCATTTGTTCAGTAAATTCGGCAAATTTGGGGATAGAAACTGAGCGTTTTGTCCAATTGGCGACGCAGCGAAGCAAATTGGGGTCGGAAACCGCAGTTATTCTCTTAGTTTCTGACAGCAGTTTTTCCCCAGATTCTGGCATCCAAAGTTCTGCAGTATCCCATCCCAAGCTGTCGCAAATTACGGGGAGAATTGCTGCTATAGCTTTTTTTATTGTTTCGGATGCCGACAGGATGCGAGTGGTGACGTACTGAGTTATTTGTCGCTTGCGGGCCCGCTGTCTATCTGTGACATCGCGGCCGATGTAAACGAAATCTTGAAGGGGGGGCCCCGATCCAGAAATAGCTTTAATGTCAGCCGAAATCGCGGTACAGGAAAACGAAACTGTTAGCTTTTCTCCGGTTTTTGCTGTGCAAATTACTTCGGCGTTAGTTTGCAATTGTTGAGGCTCCTCTTGGCTGACTGCTTGCAAAGATGAGCAAAAAGCCGCGAGAGCGTCTATTGGCTGGCCTACTAATTCTGATTCGCTGTAACCGAACAAATCTTGAGCAGCTTGATTGACTTTTTTAATCTTCCCCGATGCTGTGGTTACCAACAAAATTTCGGCCATTGAAGTAATAATTTTTTCAACATAATTATTAGTAGCCGCTAAGGTACTCAATAAAATATCCATTTCATTGGTAGCTTGCACTAGAGTTTGTTCTAAAGCCATCCTATCGGTTACGTCCTCAAAAAATATAATTAATCTCTGATAATTCTCGTCATTGGTGAACTCGACCATATACATATCAAAATAAAGTCGCGAACCGTTTCCTAATAGTCGCGTGATTGCTTTTAATTCAAAATTTGGCAACCGTTTTTCAAAAATATCGATGAAAATTTCTTCAGTTCCCACTAATTCTGGAAAGGGAATGCGAACATCGTTGCCGGCAACTACTTCTTCGGGAGAGTCGGCAAATCGCTGAACTTTTAGAGAGATTTCTTGGATTGAAAAGTTTTTATCAAGTGTTAGGTACTCCAAGTGGTGGGGAACTAACAGTTTTTTAAACAAGGTTTTCATGTGAGATTTTTACTATTGAAGCCGCCATTAGGGTGGAATCATCTAAAATCAATCTATTTATCTCTTTTTATTAAATGGAATTCTCACTAAAAATGTAGTGCCTAACCCTATCTCGCTGGAAAATTCTATTTGACCTCCGTGCAAATCTACACACTGCTTGACTATGGATAAACCCATTCCTGTACCGGGTATTTTTCCGACATTTTTGGCTCGATAATAAGATTCAAAGAGTTGTTCTTGGTCTTCGAGAGGAATACCCAGGCCTGCATCTTTAATTTTAAATGTAGCTTCTTTATTATTCTGACAAGTTAATTCAAAATAAATATGGCTGTCGAGGGGCGAATATTTGATAGCATTTGACAGCAAATTTGTCAAGATGTGCCGCAGCAATTTTGGATCTAGTGCGGGCAACTGTTGCGTTTCCTGCGACTCGTTATCATTTTTTTGCGCGGGCGTAACTAATTCTTGATAAGTAAAGTTAATTGTATGATTTTTTCCATAACTAATTTTAATTGATTCTACTAACTCACTGCAAAAGTTTTTTAAGTCAACTGGTGCGGGATAGAATTCGAGTTTTCCGGCTTCGGCGCTGCTGAGCAACCGCAGATCATCTAATAGCTGAGCCATTTGTTGAGATGCTGATTTAACGTGTTGCAGGTATTTTTGTTTTTCCGCGTGGGTGATTTCGTCGCCGTAGTCTTGGAGGATTTTAGTAGCAAATAATACTGTACTTAGAGGATTGCCAAATTCGTGAGCAATCATCGAGAAAAAACGAGATTTTACCTGTCTGAGTTCTTGCTCTTTTGCCAAAGAGCCGCGAATTTCTATTTCTTGTTGTTTGCGTTCTGTGATGTCCCTGCCTATATAAATGAAATCGTAAAGTCCCTCTAGTTCGGTCTGAATTGCTGAACAGGAAAATTCTACCCAAATTTCTTCTCCTGCTTTAGTAGTGCAGACTATTTCTAGTTCTCTACGCAGCTCTTTCTGAGACAAAATATAGCGGTGGCGAGCTTGGTAAATTAATGTGTCTTCGAGTAATATTAAAGACAGGGGTTTGCCGATCAATTCTGCTTCGCTATACCCAAATAACCATTGGGCAGATTGATTGATTGTTTTGATAGTTCCTAATGTTGTTGTCACCAACAAAGCATCGCCCATCGACCGAATAACTTTATCTATATAGTCTTTAGAAGCGGCTAAGGCACTAACCAAAAGATTAGCTTCATTCGCCCTCTGAATCAACGATTGCTTCATCACCATCTTTTCGGTGGTATCTTCAATCAAAATTAGCAATTTACTTGGCACATCTTCTTGTTCTTCTTCATATTTGATAGCCAACATATCAAAGTATAAAGGGCGGTTCGGGTCGGTAAACCGAGCGATACCTTTGACTTCAAAACCCGGCAGCCGTCCCATAATGATAGACATAAGGATATTTTCAATGCCAATCAGTTCGGGAAAACTCAGGCGAGCATCTGCACCGGGTATAGCATCGCCTGGAATATCGGCATAATGCTGCACTTCTGCAGAGATTGCCTGAATGATAAAATGGTGATTGACTATAAAATACTGTGTTTGTCGCGGGCCTAACAGCTTTCTTAACAGTGGATTCATAATTGTTCTACCATTGTGTAAGCTAATTTATAGAAAATTTCGTCAACGTCTTTGCCTGTTTTAGCAGATGTCGTGTAAACTGCTATTACTTTGTCTTGACATATCGAATGGGATATTTCCACTAGCAGCGCCAATTTTTCCTCGTCAATCAAGTCTACTTTGTTTAAAGCGACGATTATCAATCCTTTAGGATTGACTGAAGAAAAAAGCTGAATGTGTTCGGAGATTCGCTCAACAGTTTCGGATCGGCTGACATCGGCAACGATTAAAACACCACTTGCTCCCTGCAAGTAAGTCGGTGCTATTCCTTTGAATTTTGTATGCCCTTCTAAGTCCCAAATCAGCAACTTTGCAGTCACGTTTTCCCGCTGTTTTACCCCTTTTAATTCTACGATTTTGCTGGAAATTTTTACTCCTACCGTGGAGAGGTACTGGTCGCTGAATTGCCGATCGACAAAACGGCGGATCAGGCTGGTTTTGCCCACGCCAAAGTCGCCGATCATGCACATTTTTTTAGATATAGTAACTGACATAATTATTTACTGTTTACGGTCTTAGTTATGGGTTCAAATAGCACGCATCTGCTTAAAAGTCGCGGTTGATTCGGTTCCACGTCTGCAGGAGGATTGGGGTTGCCGACGGTTTGGAGGCGCTTCGGGTCAGCACCTTGTCGCACTAAAGCATCTCGCACTGCTGCGGCACGCTTGAGCGACAACTGTTGATTTGTCACAAGTTCTCCAGTTCGATCGCTGTGCCCAATTATCTTAATCTGTTTTTGAGGATATTGATCCATGAAATTTTTGACACTGGCGATGATTTCTTCATCTGTTGAGTCTAATGTTGCCGTTCCTTGCTGGAAGTAGATGCGGGTTGGAATTTTCAGCGGCTCTAATTTAACGGTACTGATGACTGACTGAACACCTGGAATTTGCTTTAGGGACTGAGCTATTTTCTGTGCGTCTGCACCGTCTCTAACTGTACCTTCTACAGTCACTTTACGATCGCCATACCGACTAGAAATAGAAACGCCCTCTCTCTGGTTCAAAACAGCGCTAATTCGCTGCACCTCGGCTGCCGTCAAAACGGGATCTGGGGGGACATCTACAGCTATAATTTTATTATCTAATTGCAATTTCGGTGCAGTTGATGCGGCTATTTTTGCAGCTTGTGCCCGCAATTCTTGATTTGGCAACTTTCCCGTTAGCTTTAAAGTTTTGCCATCTACTGCAACATCTAAGCGGTAAACTGCTAATTCGGGAGTCGAGGCTAAAGCTGCGATGGCATTTGCTTCCACACGACGCTCAACGCTGCTGCGATACTGATAAATTCCCCAAGGTACTAAGATTAAGCTCAAGGTGGCTAAACTGATAGCGGCTAGGGCGATCGGGGGTTTTGTTGATTTTTCCGTTTGTAGCGGGTCGAATAAATTTTTTATAGACGGGTGCAGTGAGTCCGGTATAGTACCGGGGTCGCCGTTAAAATCGTGAATGACTTGACCATAATTAAGGATGAGATGACTAACGGTTTGTCGTATTTTTTGGATGAACAAGTTTGGCGGTTCTCCTTTAATCACGACGGCCATGTAGCAATATCCCGCTACTTCTAGCAGAATTTTTGAGTCTCCGTATTCAATTTGATTGAGTTCGGAAGATTCTCCCGGCTGCACGATGCACTCGTTAACAAAGCTGCGAATAGCTGTGAGCATTCCTGCTACCATTTCTGATTCTAACTGGTAGCTTTCTGAGTTTTGAACTTCTGAAATTATTAAGCCTGATGCTTTGTGAATTAAGAATGCTGCTTGGACGGTGAAGGGTACTGATTCTTGGAGGATTAATTCAGCTTCGGAGACTCCTTGTACTTTGGAGCGAATTTTTCTCTTGAATCCTTCGACGCTGATGGCATTTGACACTTTTTCATTGATTGTCTTGATAGCTTCTGCCATGTATCGGGAAATTGTACTGCCAATTACGGGATAGAGGGCATCCACCATAGAGTCGCGTTCGAGTTTTATTTGGGCTGTAATCGCTTTACCCATTTCCGGGGCGAGGGCCTGGGCGATCGACTCTTGGTCGAGGCGAATTTGCTCTTTAATTGCCAGACCAATTTCTGGGGCGATCGCCTTAGCAATATCCGCTGGCGAATTCACTATTTGTTGAGCAAGTGCGTCGGGAAGCAGCTCAGCTATTGCCGCACTCATTGCCGACTTGTTTTCCTGAGTTTTTGCCCTAATCACTTCGTCAATAATGGGCACGATCGCGTTGACCACTTCTTCCCTGGAATCGGCCACTTTGCGACTGAGAATTTCTGCGATCCAAGGCAGCATCAACTCAATCAACTCTTGGGGCTCGTAGATTTGGTGCTCCAATTTTCCTAATTTATCGTCGATTGTTGCCATCAGGTGGCGCACCCCCGGCAAATCGTTTTCTGCCAGAAGATTTTTGACTTGCTCGATATCCGACATTTTTGAGCCGAACATCAGATTTTGCAGCCTTTCCATGGCGCTGTCGGCTTCATTTAAATCCTGTTTAATTTGGCCTAATATTTCTCCGGGCTGCGATATCGGTGTCGGCTGTTCTACAATGTTGGGCATCGATTGAAGCGAAGCAATCACCGGATCTAAATAGGTAGTTTCTGCAGGCTCTGAGACTGGGGCAACTATGAAGTCATTGGGAATTTCCGAGGATTTTGACTCGGTTTCGGAAGCGGAAACATCTTGTTGCCGATCGAACCCGTGGGATTTTTTAGCCTGTACGTACTGTAGAGAATCTTTCATTGTCAAGTTAGACAATTCTTCGACAGGCTTTGATTCCTCCTCCAAATCCGGCTGGGCGATCGCGGAAACATCTATAGTTTTAGCGGAGGAATAGTCTTTTTCCAGTTCTGAAGTGTTGAGTTTGTGAGTAGCGAATAGCAAACTTTTAAACTCGTCTGCAACAGGCGGGGAATCGCCAGACTCCGGTTGGCGAGAGCCAGTTTCGGGTACACTCGCTGCAACTTCCTCTGGCTCTTGCTCAGAAATACCTAACAAATCCATCAACCCGCAGAGGGCCCCTGCTTGATTATTTTCGCCACTGCTGTCATCCTCGGACTGTGCATTTTGCTGGTTGGAACCAGCAATAATTTTGAGATCGACTAACAGATTCAGCAAGGGTTCTAGCTGGGTTGCTGCATCGGCAGCGGACTCATCAGGTTGAGAAACAAAACCCTCTAACTCATTTTCGTCAGCCGGATTTTCTTTCGGTAAAGCCATGCGTTGTTATCCGTTATGGTGGCGCTCCGGCAACAGAAATTCGGTATTTAACTTATTATCCGCAACGCCTTTAAGTTCGGGGACAAATTCTGTTCCTTTGAGCCTCATGCCCAGTTCAAACAGAATTTCTGCCATGTCGTCTCTAGAAACTTTAACATCTCTGAGCATAGAAAAGCGACGGTCTAGCTCTTCAAAAACCTGTGTTTTCAAAGTGCGGGTTTCTTCAGATAGTCGCTCTCTGGTTTGGGAGAATTCGTCGCGAAGCGAACGGGTTTGATTGTCAATAGCCTCGTCGAGGGCTTCAATGCTGCTGGAGAATTTTCGGTTGACGCGATCGACTTGCTGACGGATGTCTGCGCTTTCTTCTTGGGTGTTTGAGGTGAGCGATTTAACTTTCTTTTCTAACGCATCAACGGCAGCCCTCATTTCTCCTGAAAGAACTGTTTTTACTTGTTCGATGCGAGTTTGCATATCTTGCTGCATCATGGACAAGTCGGAATCTATTTTATCGAAGCGATTGTCGTATTCTCTAAGCTGCGCTCCAAAAATTATATCGCGAATCTGGTCGATATTTCCCAGCCGTTCGCGCATTTCTTCTTTAGTTATTTCGGCCATGCTTGTACCTATAATCTCCGGAGATTGTGAGTTTAAGAACTGTGCTAGTGATTTACTACCGTTGTTGGTGGCACTAGCTTTTGTGAGTGGGCGGGCTTTTATTTTTTGAACTCTCACCCCTGCGTCGGGGATGGGATTTTTTAGAGTCTTGACTCTAAATATCCTGAGATCCAAATTGTTGAGCCTGGTCTTGTCACCAAAAATGGCGATTTGCTATCCTTGGCTTGCAGCAAGCTCATAGAAGCGTAGATTTTGCTGCTATACAGCACAGCGGGGTAGGTTTTAATGTCTTGTACTGACATCTTCAATGATATCGCATCTTGACAGTGCCTCATACCACAGCGCTTGATCCCCGGCAAAAAGCGGGGCGCGCGCTCCACGTGCCCTTATATATAATATATAACTCAAAAGCTGCACCGATCGCTCGCCGATCGGCTCCCAGGGATGTTGCCTTTGAGCACTAAGCATTTACACACCCGAACTCTGCCCACTTTCCCCCTCGAAGCCTCTCCTCCTGGGATCGCCCAAAAATTCATAGGGCCCGATCGACAGCGATCAGACCCAATAATATGAGAACTTTGTTTTTTCTAACAAACGAGATGTGTTTCCGATTGAGAACTGTTACTTACTAGGGTTTACAACTTGTGCAGCTTTACTTTTAATCAGCAACGACAACTAAGTCTTACTTGACTGCGGTTTGGCTTGACTGCTCTATCGGCATTTCGCCACTATTTCAAGTTGTGTTCGTTTAATTTCTGCTGCGCCTGGGAATCTAGACCGGAGACACCATGCCTATATCCTTGAACTTTCTTTCTAAATATAGCGACCTCCTTTCTCTTTCTGTCCCGGTGTCTATTATTAAGTTAGCACGACCTTTCCGAGCAGTAAAGCACTATTTGCAAAACTTGATAGGTCTTTACATTACTAAGTATAATGATATGAATCTCCAAATAGATGTAAGTTAGCACTCACGCACTCCTAACCAACAAACCGGGTTTTTCTACCGAGATTGAGGATTTTAAGCAAGTATTTTGGTAGAAAAACCGGGTTTCTGGACACCCGTGCGTAAGTCCTATAAATTCTATTGTTGCTACATCTTTACATACTTAAGTGTTTTTGTCATGTCTATTTCTCCTAAGTTTCTCAGTGGCAGCCAAATCCGCCAAACCTTCCTCGACTTTTATGCTCAGCGGGGACATAAGATCTTGCCGAGTGCTTCTTTGGTTCCCGAAGATCCGACGGTGTTGCTGACGATCGCCGGAATGCTGCAATTCAAGCCGATATTCCTCGGACAGCGCGCCGCCGAATCACCGCGCGCCACGACTTCTCAAAAGTGCATCCGCACCAACGACATCGAAAATGTCGGCCGCACCGCGCGCCACCACACGTTTTTTGAGATGTTGGGCAACTTCAGTTTCGGGGATTATTTCAAGAAACAGGCGATCGCCTGGGCGTGGGAACTTTCCACCGAAGTTTTCGGTTTACCAGCTTCCAATTTGGTTGTTAGTGTTTTTCGAGAAGATGACGAAGCTTTTGCGATTTGGCGCGATGAAATTGGCATTCCGGGCGATCGCATTCAGCGCATGGGAGAAGATGACAATTTCTGGCAATCTGGCCCGACTGGCCCCTGCGGCCCGTGCTCGGAGATTTACTATGATTTTCACCCAGAGAGAGGCGACAATATTGACCTCGAAGATGATAGCAGGTTTATCGAATTCTACAACCTGGTTTTCATGCAGTACAATAAAGATGCAGAGGGCAATTTAACACCGCTGCAAAATCAAAATATTGATACTGGCATGGGACTGGAACGGATGGCGCAAATCCTCCAGAAAGTCCCCAATAATTACGAAACAGATTTGATTTTTCCGATCATTCAATCGGCGGCAGAAATTGCCGGAATTGATTACCACAATAGCGATGAAAAAGTTAAGGTTTCGCTGAAAGTAATTGGCGATCACATTCGGGCTGTGGTGCACATGATTGCGGACGAAATTCGCGCGTCCAATGTTGGTCGGGGTTACATTTTGCGCCGGTTGATTCGCCGGGTGGTGCGCCACGGGCGACTGATTGGAATTCAGGGCGAATTTACGGTGCGGGTGGCTGAAAGTGCGCTCGCCCTTTCGGAAGCTGCTTATCCGAACGTGCGGCGGCGGGAAGCTCAAATTAAGGCGGAATTGGCAAGGGAAGAAGCGCAGTTTCTCAAGACTTTGGAACGCGGAGAGAAGCTGCTGGATGAAATTGTCGATCGCACAAAACAGCAAACCAACCAACAAATCAGCGGTCAAGATGCTTTCACTCTTTACGATACCTACGGTTTCCCCTTAGAACTGACTCAAGAAATTGCTGAGGAACAGGGAATTTCTGTGGATTTGGACGGCTTTGAAGCGGCGATGAAGGAACAGCAAACTCGCGCTAAAGATGCTCGCCAAACAATCGATTTAACCGTGCAGGGTTCTTTGGATAAGTTGGCTGAAACTATCCAGGGAACTGAGTTTGTCGGTTATGCTGAATTGTCGAGTTTAGCTGAGGTGGAAGTTATCTTGGTTGACGGCAAATCTGTGGAGGAAGCAGCCGCCGGTACCGAGGTACAAGTTGTTTTGAACCAAACGCCTTTTTATGCAGAATCCGGCGGACAGATTGGGGATAAAGGTTATTTGAAAAGCGGAGATAATGGTGATGGTTTGTTAGTAAGAGTTGATGATGTGAAGAAGGAATCGGATTTCTTCGTGCATTTCGGCTTTGTGGAACGGGGAACCCTGAGAGTTGGCGATAGTATTACTGCGAAAATTGACAATAGCAGTCGCCGCCGAATTCAGGCAAACCACACAGCAACTCACTTATTACAATCAGCTTTGCGGAAAATTGTGGACGATTCGATTTCGCAAGCTGGTTCGCTGGTATCGTCTGAGAGATTGCGGTTTGATTTCAATTCTCCGCGCGCTGTCACAGCAGAAGAGTTGCAGAAAATTGAGGATTTAGTTAATAGTTGGATTGCTGAAGCCCACGCTGCGGTCGTTGCAGAAATGCCGATCGCCCTTGCGAGAGAAAAAGGCGCGACTGCGATGTTTGGCGAGAAGTACGGCGATGTGGTGCGGGTTATCGATTTTCCCGGCGTTTCGATGGAATTGTGCGGCGGAACTCACGTCAGCAATACGGCAGAAATCGGGCTGTTTAAGATTGTTTCCGAAGCGGGGGTAGCGGCGGGAACTCGCAGGATTGAAGCGGTTTCGGGTCAAGCTGTTTTGGACTATTTGAATGTGCGCGATAAGGTGGTGCGCGATTTGGGCGATCGATTTAAGGCGAAGCCTGAAGAATTGCCGAACCGGATTACTAATTTGCAGAATGAGTTGAAGGATACTCAGAAACATTTGGCTGCTGTGAAGTCGGAATTGGCGATCGCGAAATCCGACCAATTAGTAGCACAAGCTGAGGCGATAGGTGAATTCAATATCATTGTAGCTCAATTGGGTGATGTGGATACGGAAGCGCTGAAAACTGCGGCGGAAAGATTGCAGCAAAAGTTAGGAAATGCTGCGGTTGTTTTGGCCTCAATTCCTGAACCGGACAAGGTAAGTTTGGTGGCTGCTTTTAGTCCTGAAGTCAATAAGAAAGGATTGCAAGCTGGTAAGTTTATCGGGGGAATTGCTCAAATTTGCGGCGGAAAAGGCGGCGGGCGACCTAATTTGGCGCAAGCTGGGGGACGCGATGCAAGTAAGTTGCAGGAAGCGTTGGAAAGTGCTCGGAATTTGTTGGTTGAAGGGTTGGGTTAATCTGGGTTTTCTGTAGGGACACGGCATTGCCGTGTCCTGCTTCGCTACTAAAGGTTAAGTTCCCCTTTTTTAAGGGGGAAATTTAGACGGTTCTGGAATCGACTGTGAACGAAAGATACAAAGGTTTTTTAGCGTAAGTTGACACTAATGACCCGAGTCTACTCGCTTGTATCTCGTGATATTAGCTAAACCCGCCCCAGAAAAAGATTGAGCTTAATATTGAGGTACAGATGGGTCTACTTCTTCACTCCAAGCAGTAATCCCGCCCTTAACATTAATCCCCTCAATTCCCGCTTCCTTCAAAATCCCCAAAGCTTTCGCAGAACGTCCGCCCATTTTGCAGTGTGCAATCAAGCGGTGGCCGTTCAACAATTCCTTGACCTTGGCAACACCTGCGCCGTGTTCGATATCTGGCAAAGGAACCAAAACCGACCCAGGAATTTGACAAATTTGATACTCGTTGGGATTGCGAACATCCAACAATACAAAATCCTTGGCACCGCTGTCGATTAACTCTTTAAGTTCCGTGACAGTCATCTCAGGAATTTGCGTTTGCTGACTTGCTTCCTGGGCTTTTGCTTGAGGAATGCCGCAGAATTGTTCGTAATCGATTAACTTTTCAATTACCGGACGCACTGGATTCGGCCGCAGTTTCAATTGCCGGAACGTCATATCTAAGGCATTGTAAAGCAACAGTCTGCCGCTCAAAGTAGTGCCTTGACCCAAGATAATCTTGATAGCTTCCGTTGCTTGGATAGAACCGACAACTCCGCACAAAACGCCTAAAACGCCGCCTTCTGCACAAGAAGGAACCATCCCAGGAGGCGGGGGCTCCGGGTACAAATCGCGGTAATTCGGGCCGCCTTCGTAGTTGAAAACTGTTGCTTGTCCTTCAAATCGGAAGATGGAACCGTAGACGTTGGGCTTGTTTAAAAGCACGCAAACGTCGTTCATCAAATAGCGAGTCGGGAAGTTGTCGGTGCCGTCGATGATGATATCGTAAGGAGTGGCAATGTCGATCGCATTTTCCGAACTAACGCGAGTTTCGTACAAATCAACTTGACAAAAAGGATTAATTTCTAAAATCCGATTTTTAGCAGACTCAATCTTCGGTTTCCCCACCCAAGAAGTGCCGTGAATTACTTGCCGCTGCAAGTTGGAATGGTCTACAACATCAAAGTCTACAATCCCAATGCGGCCAACACCGGCGGCGGCTAAATACAGCAGCAGCGGCGAACCGAGACCTCCCGTACCGATGCAGAGCACGCTGGCAGCTTTGAGACGCTTCTGCCCTTCCAATCCAACTTCTGGCAGGATGAGGTGGCGAGAGTAGCGTTCGTATTCTTGTTTGTTGAGCTGGATCTCGTCCAGATTAGGATTTAGCATGATATTGTGTGTAGCGCAGATTTTGAATTATATCCTATCTGAATCTTTCGCATTTTTACGTGTTTGTAATTTTTACTAATTATTTCTTAATCTCTGTCGGTTCCAGTGCGAGAATTTCCTCTGCTTGAAAGTTCCCCTCTCCGTCAAGACTCCAACTGCGGAGGTCTTCCCAACAGCCTTGTCGGACTGACACAATGATGTAAGAGTATTGGGCCCAGGCTAATGTCCGATCGCACTCTGAGGGCACTGCGGGACAATCCGTATGGGAATGATATATGCCGATAATATCCAGAGTGCGATCGCGCCCGTGTTTCATCGCCCGCAACATATCTTCGGGCTTTATAGCATATCTGCGTCTTTCTGTCAATTCTTTTTCTTCAGGCCAATTTTCTTCAGCCTCAGAACTCCAAGCATTGTCAGTCTGCCAAACTTCTACCAAAGTTTTAACACCGCCAGTAACTCGACCGAGCAACAAACCGCAGCATTCTTCAGGATAAGTGCTTTCGGCGTGGGTGCGGATGGATAAAATGTGAGATTCGGAAAGTGCTATCGGTTGCATAGGATTTTAGTGTAGATTTTTTTGTAAAGTGCGATCGGGCTTTTTTTTAAACGAACCGCGAAGACGCGAAGGACACGTTCGGCGAAGCCGTTCCCGAAGGGTAGGAAGACAAGATAAGGGAAGAGAAAGAACTCACAAAAGTAACCTCATTAATTACCTGCACTTAGATCTCTAAACGTTAGATTTTTCCACTATTTCTCACTCCTCTTCTCTGTGTCCTCTGCGCCCTCTGTGGTTCATAAAAAAGTTACTGTAGGGTGCGCCGGGTCGCGCACCTTACCCCTTAGTTAATGTAGCTATTTAGCCCTCAATTGCAATCAAGTTGCAATTAAGAGGGAGTTTGCTGCAATTCAGGGCGTTCATCTGGAACGATCGCACCTTCGACAGGACACACCTGCAAACAAATACCGCAGTCAATACAGGTATCAAAATCAATCCAAAACCAATCAGTACCCTTGACATTTTTGCCGGGGCCAGGGTGAATACAAGCAACCGGACAAGCGCCAACGCAATCAGCAACTCCCTCGCAAATATTCGTAACAATAGTGTGTGCCATAGTGTTCTCTCAAAACATTTTAGGTAGATAGGGAATTAGCAATTAATAATTGGCAAAACCTTCTCTCAATCAGCAGGATACATAATATCATATCGGGTGATTTTTAACCAATTACTAACTACTAATTACCAATTACCACTTAGCCTAATTTACCGTTTCAATTGTTGGCAATCCTTCGGCATTTACCCAAGCAATTTGAGCAATTCGTCGATCGCGCGCGTATTCCCGCGCCGACTCTGCTGTCTCCCGACTCTCCAAATCTATTTCCACCCGAACTAGGTGAGTAGACTCTCGGAGTTTGCGAGCGTAAGCAAACGCGGCGGCACTAGCTTCAGGAGTTTGAGCCACAACCAACCAGTCGCTAGCTGGTGTCTGGCTGGGCAATTGCCCCTCTGTGAGCAAAACTTGGTGCAACTCTTCAATATTCAGACAAAACCCAATGCCGGGGGAATTTTGCCCTAGGGGATCGAACAGTCCCAACAGTTGGTCGTAACGTCCCCCTTGTCCTAAAACTCGCTGTCCTGTCTTACTGCTGCTGACAACTTCAAACACAATTCCAGTGTAATAGTCAAATGTTTGAATTAAACTCAAATCGAGGTGAATGTGAGATTTGAGATTGGGAATTTTTGACTGGCATTGGTGCAGCAATTCGATCGCCGATTTGAGATTATTTAACGCGGCTTGCTGCGGCAGATCTAAATCCAGCTTGGCAACAATTGGCAACACCTCTTCTGGGCGGCCGCGCAAGTCAAACAAAAGCAGAGCTCTTTCTCGCAATTCGGTTGACAGCGGCAAAGTTTCCAAGGCAATTCGATCGAGATTGGCGATCGCCCCCCGAACTTTTTGGCGCACATTTGGCGGAAACGGTTCCAGCAATCTTGCAGTCAAGCCCGCTTCTCCCAAAACCAAATGCCAGTCATCAATTCCCAAGCTCTGCAAGCACTCAGACAGCAGCAGCAGCACTTCTGCATCCGCAACCGTCCCCCCCGCGCCTAGGAGCTCTACGCCAGCTTGATAGAACTCCTGTTGCCCGCCTGAGCCAGTATCTGGGCCTTTGCGGAACACGTTAGCGTTGTAGTAGAGGCGCTGAGGCTGCCAGCGAGTCCCTGCCATCCGCATTGCAGCCGCGCGGGCGATGGATGCTGTCAATTCCGGCCGCAAACCAAGTTCTCCATCCTCGGCGTCTTGCAATTGAATTAAGGTCGATCGGTCGATCGCGCCCCCAGCCATCAATGTCTCCAGCCTTTCTAGAGTAGAGGTAATAATCCGGTGATAGCCCCAGCGGTGAAAAACCTGCTGCAAGCGCCGTTCGATCGAAATTTTTTGAGCAACGTCAAGGGGCAATAAATCTCTTGCACCGGATGGGGGTTGGTGAACCATATCAATTTTAGATTTTAGACTTTAGAAGATTTTAGATTGGGCTTAGAAGCTTAGCTTTATGGACGGTGTTAAAGTCTAACGAGGCAAGCTTAACAGTTGACTTTAACAAATTAAGGTGTCATATCAATTTTAGATTTTAGATTTTAGGTTGGGCCTATAAGCTTAGCTTTAGGAGACGGTGTTAAAGTCCAAGCAGGCAAGCTTAACATTCAACTTTAACAAATTAATGCCTCATAGCGTTTTCGTGGGCATGGCAATAATCATTTTCCCCGTCAGTGCAAGCGTCCCGCTCTTTCTGGAGCATCTGCTCTCGCCGGACGATCGCACTGACGGTATAATTCCTAGTTACCGGATTTGATCTCACCAAGTTTTGATCGAGCTCACTCCACTGCTGTGCAGTTCACCATTTTCTCAAAATTCAAGACTCACAAATCACAACTTCTCACTTCTTCTTCCCGCCAAACAAACTTGCAAAAAATCCTGGTTTTTCGTCACTTTTTTTAGCCTTTGCGGAAACTTGTTCCAGCTTTTTCTTAACCTCCAAAGCCGTCGGTTCTTCAGGATTTGATGCCAAAGCTTTGTTCATCTCAAGTTTCGCCATTGTGGCTTGATTTTGTTCCAGGTAACACATTGCTAATAAAGCGTGAGCCTTGCTGTGTTTTGGCTGGCGCTTCACGGCTTCTTTCAACTCTAAAATTGCTTTGGCGTAACTTTTGCTGTCCATGAATCCTTGAGCTCGGCGGCAATAGGCTTCAGTCTGCGGGTCTTCGACTTTGGGCAGAGGTGGAGTTGGGGTTGGAATTGCCGTTGGGGTTGGGGTTGGGGTTGGGGTTGGGGTTGCATCTTTTATGGGTGAAGCAGGTGTAACCGCACCACCGCCAAGGCGCTCTTTTCGCAGCAGGTAAACCATGTTGAGTTCGCTAATTTGAGCGATCGCATCTTCGGTTTCCTTAACTGATTCGTACTGCTTGAGAGCGAGTTTGCTAACTGCTGTTTTGTAAGCTTCTTCCCAATTTTGAGCGGTAGCTAACTGTTTGGCTGCTTCGCTTTCAATTTGCATTTTCGCCTGTTCTTTAACGACGCGCTTGGCGATGGCTGCTAATAGCAGGCTGTATTCTTTGCGATCGCTTTCCTTGGAAAATTTGTTGTAAGCCGGATTGACTACTTTTGACAAAAATTGGTTAGCCCAATCTTTATCGGCTTGGCTTTCAAAAGAGCAAGTATCCGAATGCAAGCGGCGGGCGATTTTCATGTAGCGCTTGCGGATGTCGTTAAACTCGGCGTCTAAGGGAATTCCCAAAATTGCGTGCTGATCTGTAAACTCATACTTGAACAGCCCTTTTGTCATTTCAAAAGACATAACTTTTACTCTTCCTTTCCTGGCTTTTCACTATTCTTTAATGTAGCTTGAGTCAAGGGGTTGTGACCCCCGTACTACCCCCGATCTATTGCTGGGGGGCGCTACTTCCAAGAAGATAAGGGAGGAACCGCTAGCAGTGCGCTGCTGAGTTCGGCGTGTATTTTGCCGTTTGTTGCCAAAACCCGACCGGAGTTCATCTCAAATGCACTGCCGTCATAAGCTGTAACTTGACCTCCGGCTTCGGAGACGATGAGTACACCTGCTGCTACGTCCCAAGGGGAGAGTCCCCGTTCCCAGTATCCGTCCGATCGCCCCATCGCGAGGTGTGCGAGGTCTAGGGATGCCGAACCGCTGCGCCGCACGCCTTGGGTGAGGTGGGTGAGGTGACAAAATTCGGCATAGTTATTGTCTGCTGTTTCGCGCCGATCGTATGCAAAGCCAGTGACTAGCAAGCTGGTTCTCAATTCTGAGATTTGGGAAACTTCGATCGGCCAACGGTTGCAGGTTGCTCCCAATCCTTTGCCTGCCCGAAACAATTCATTGTGAAAAGGGTCGTAAATTACTCCAATTTGTGGTAAGCCGTCGATTAAAAGTCCGATCGAAACGGCCCAAAAAGGATATTGGTGAGCATAATTTGTTGTGCCGTCCAAAGGGTCGATCGCCCACAGGTATTTGCTAGTTGCATCCCCTAATTTGCCGGATTCTTCGGCGAGGATGCCGTGGTCGGGTACGTGGCGGCCGAGAATTTCTAAGATGACAGCTTCTGAGGCTTTGTCGGCTTCTGTGACTAAATCGCCCGATCGACCTTTTTCTTGAATTTTTTCTAATTTGCCGCAGAAAGATTTCAGGACGGAACCGGCGGCTAGGGCTGCTTCGGTGGCTATTTCTAAGAAGTTTTGCAGTTGAGTGTCTGTCATTGGGAAGAGGGAAGTACGAACCGCGAAAACGCGAAGGACACGAAAGAAGATGGAAGATGGAAGAGTCAAGAATAACTGGTTCCTAGGCTTTGCCTGGGAACCTATATCTAGAGGCTCTGCCTCGGCTGAAAAAAATGGAGGCAGAGCCTCCGGATCTTCGTTCCCAGGCAGAGCCTAGGAACGAGTGGACATGACTACTGACTAATGACTATTGCCGATTTTGCTGGCGAAATTCTGCGGGAGTTTGGCGCAATGCTCGTTCTGGATTCCACAGGCCTTTACCCATGAGTCTCGCCCATTCTTGAGCGTTGATGAGTCGCTGCTGATATTTGGTGTTGCGCGATCGCACTGAGGCCAGGGCATAACCTTCTTTGATTAGCTGTTCGTTGAGCAAATTTTTATCTTGCCACAAGTAGGCTAGTTTGCGATCGAACTGGTCTTTCTCTTCGATGTCGGATTCTAACAATACCTGTTTTCCCGTAGTTAGCTGTTCTAGTCTTTGTTTGGCTGCTTCTCCCCAAGGCTGCTGTTTTAAATCCGGTGCATCAATACCAATCAGCCTGATTTGTTCTAATAAGGCTATTTTGTCGGCTGTACTGATAACTTCGATTGTTTGCCCGCTGATGGCCCTTTCTACTTTGGCGATCGTACCTTGGGGCATTTCTGGTTTTTGGCAGCTAGCTAACAACAGACAAAGGGCGATCGCACATAACCGATAAAGCATGGATAATTGGTAGTTGATTATTTATCAAATTGCCTTATTCTTCATCCAACGGCAAACCGGCTTTAACTTTACCTTTGCCAAAGTAGCGGCCGAATTGCAGTTCGTACACTTCGTCTTCGTCTTGCGTCTCTACCTCAATGTTGGAACGGGGATAGCTGACGCACAGCAGGGCATACCCTTCTTTTTGCAGTTCCACAGAAAGCCCCATTGCTTCTGGCTGGTGCAGTTCCCCCGAATTGACGCGCACCGCACAGGCGGTACAAGCGCCGTTGCGGCAGGAAAAGGGCAATTCTACTCCTTGGTTTTCGGCGCTTTGCAGGATGTAGCGGTCTTCGGGTACTCGCACGGTGTGGCGATCGCCTGTCTGTCTGTTATGAATTTTAATTGTGTAAGAGTTAGTCATGGAATTTTAGATTTTAGATTTTAGATTTTAGATTGGCGTTGGCGGGGCAAGATCCTTGAAATGAATGGGTTTGCGACCCACAGAGGAGAACCCAAACCTGCCCGTTTCACACCCTACCCATATTAAACAGCAAATTTATGCCGTTACCCCTTCCCAAATCAGATTTGTTCTGCTAAGATAGCTTAGCTGTGGCTAAATGAATGAATTTAGCCCTGGAGAGGTGGCCGAGCGGTTGAAGGCGCACGCCTGGAAAGTGTGTTTAGGGCAACTTAACGAGGGTTCGAATCCCTCCCTCTCCGTTAAACAAGCTGTTTAGGCAAAAAAATAGCTTGCAACAAAAATCTCTGATATGAGATAAATATTTTGATTAGAGCGAGATCCCTTGAATTTTTTTATAAAAATCAAGGGATCTCGCTTTTATATTTTTAAGTGTAAATTACGGGCGATCGGACGGAGAATAAACGCCCAGATCTAATGCCAATAGTAGAAAACCATAGTGACCTACACCAATCGCCAGCGATATGCTCTAAGAGCGTCACTTAATTGTTTTTTCCAACTTTATCTTGGAACTAATCATACCTTAATTCCGCAACGCCCATCGGTAATATTCAGGGACGGCTGGCCTAGAGCCAGATGCCTCTGGAATGGGCATCTGGCATCGGGCATGGGTAATAGTTACTGGTTACTGGTTAGTAGTTTTTCTAATCACAAATAACCAATGCCATATTCGCAATCCCCAATTTCCCATGCCCAATTTCCAAATTAAATAAACAAGCTAGGTGAGATTTTAAAATAATCGCCTAGTGCCTTAGCTTGTGCCTTGCTAATCGCTCTTTTCCCATTCACAACCTCAGACACCACACCGCTCGATCCAATGATACCTACCAAGTCCGCTTGACGGGTGCCGCTGGATTTCATGATGTGTTGCAAAATCTCGTGAGGCTCCGATTTGTCGATCGGATAATTTTCTCTCTCGTAAACTTCAACCAGCGTGACTAACAACTTGTATAAAGCTCTCTCCTCTGGAGTGAGGTTTTTAGCAAACGTTAGCCGTTCTGCCACTGCCAGGAGGCGATCGTATTCCTCTTCACTTTCGATCGCCATAGGAGCGATTTCTGCAAGCAATTTGCTATAAGTGGCTCCATCAAAAGTAAGGATCATTTTTCCATTTGTCTTTGTCGTATTCAGTGTGGGTTAGGAAATATTTGTATAAAATAGTTTGCTCCTCGTAGTTGATGCCGACAATCAGGCGATATTCGTTGCCTTTGATATTAAATACTGTGAAGTTCCCTACTGCTTCGGCATCCCGGTAAATCTTGCGAACATTCTCCCAATTCTGCCATTCTGCTTGCTTTACAGTTGCATTCCAGCTATCAATTTGATTTTTGACATCGGGATACTGGGCAGCATCATTACGGAGCTTGCGGATCGAGATTAGGTGCATTGGTTGTTCTTGGATTTCTTTTTTTGTTTTGCATAGTGATAGCTAATTGTTGACAGTTTTGGTTCCATACTATGCTTCATCCTCTCATTTTGAGAGGAAGACGTCAAGGCCCGATCGAGTAAAAATTCTTTAACCCACTCCAAGTGGGTTGTGTCTGTTTAGGCGCGGCTGGAAACCGCAGGCTTTGTCTTTTATCCCACTCTTGCTCACCCGACTCGATCCTCATCGTGTAAAAAAGCTTCTAGCAGCGTGGTTCGGGCGATCGCATGGAAGTTGTGGAAACTCGCCTTTTTGCAGCGTTCAAAGACTATCTGGCCTCTTATTGGCATTTGGTCGATCGCGCCGAACCGGTGAAATCGGGCGCAAAGTTAGATAGTATCTAACAAGCTCAACTGTTATATCTGCGGTATTGTGCCGAAAAAAAAACCGTGCCAGGGAATCTTCACGGGGTTCTACGGCGAGGAATCGACCGAAGGGTATATTCACGAATTTTTGTTCAATTGGGAACAGAAGCTGGCACAATTGGTAAGTAACAAGAATTAATTTTAATAGAAACTTCAGCCACTACACTTATTAGTGTAGGTTGGCATGAGGAAAATGCCAATGGTCAAAAAAAATCGCAATGTAGTTAGTTCCAATTCAGAAAGTAAAGTCAAAGTCGGACTTTCGCTGACTTCTTCTAGTGCCGATCGATTAAACGTGATCGCTCGCAAGCTCGGAATATCAAGGTCAGAACTCCTAGAACGCTTGGCACAAGGCGCTCTGGATATTTCTAAGGACAAGACGGAAGTTACTGTCACTTGGAAAAAAGGTGAAGAAACGCAGGTAGATGCCCCCGACTTGCAAGGGGAAACAGCCGAAGAAAGCGAAATTAATGAGGCTGTAACGGCAGAAACTCTATCGGACTCGGTGAGTGTAAAGCCAAATCCGTTGCAAGAAAGTTACGAAAGTTTACAGCAGCAGTTGAGTGAACGCGAAAGTTCGATCGCTTCTTTGCAGCAGCAATTAGCTGCCGAAAAGCAAAATCTCGAAAGCCAATTGCAAGAAACAGTAGCCAAGTCAAGTTACGAAAGTTTACAGCAGCAGTTGACTGAACGCGAAAGTTCGCTCGCTTCTTTGCAGCAGCAATTAGCTACCGAAAAGCAAAATCTCGAAAGCCAATTGCAGGACACAGTAGCCAAGTCAAGTTACGAAAGTTTACAGCAGCAGTTGAGTGAACGCGAAAGTTCGCTCGCTTCTTTGCAGCAGCAATTGGCCGAAAGAGAACACCGGGAATACGAGTTTCAGCAACAGCTAGGCGAAAAATCCAGTGCTCTGGAATCTTTGCAGCAGCAATTGGCCGAAAGAGAACACCGGGAACACGAGTTTCAGCAACAGCTAGGCGAAAAATCCAGTGCTCTGGAATCTTTGCAGCAGCAACTAGGCGAAAAATCCAGTGTTCTGGAATCTTTGCAGCAGCAATTCGCCACCGAAAAGCAAAATCTCGAAAGCCAATTCCAGGAAACCGTGTCGAAGTCGAGTTACGAATCTTTGCAGCACGAGTTAGCAGAAAAGTCAAGTGCGATCGGCGACTTCCAAGTTAAACTAATCAAGTTGCAATATCTGGAAAATGAATTGAGTCAGAGTGCGGCGATACAGCGAAATTACGACGCTTTGCAGCAACAGTCTCAAGAACAGCTAAGAACCATCAAAGCTTTACGGGAACAGCTAGCTCAAATGCAGGCTGTGGCGGGGATTGGCGAAGCTTATCTCAACAAGTGGCGCCGTCAGTGATTCTCTCATCAACACGGCCCAGTCTAACGCTCCGGGTGCCCCCGGAGCACCTTACCCCTAAAACGTCCTCTAAACTCGGCCTCCTTCCTCTTGTAGCGATAGATTTCAACCTGCCGCTACAAGAGCTTTTTATTGCAAAATACGAGCATAATATTAAGAAATATTACAATAAATAAATTATGAGAGGCGATCGCACCCCTGAGAGCAAATCCAATCCTGCAGACACTAAGGGCCGCGTCACGGTAATTGGAGGCGGAATCGGCGGGCTGACAGCAGCAGCCCTGCTAGCCCGCAGAGGATACAAAGTGCGAGTCTTAGACCAGGCGATCGTCCCCGGAGGATGCGCTTCCACCTTCAAACGCAAAGGCTTTACCTTCGATGTCGGCGCCACGCAGGTTGCAGGATGGGAACCCGGAGGCATTCACCACCGCATTTTCTCAGAATTAAATATAGAACTTCCCGCAGCGACACCCTGCGATCCCGCTTGTGCGGTGTTTTTGCCGGGAGAAACCGCACCGATTAGCGTGTGGCGAGATCCGCAAAAGTGGCAGGAAGAAAGGCAGCGGCAGTTTCCTGGAAGCGAACCTTTTTGGCAATTATTGTCTGCATTGTTCAAAGCTAGCTGGAAATTTCAAGGGCGGGACCCTGTTTTACCGCCCAGAAACTTCTGGGATTTCTGGCAATTAATTCAAGCTGTTCGCCCCGATACTTTAATTACTTTGCCTTTCACTTTTATGACAGTGGGAGATGCTTTGCGGCTGTGTGGGTTGGGCGACAATTTGCGCTTGAAAACTTTTCTAGATTTGCAGTTAAAATTGTATTCTCAAGTTGATACCGAAGAAACGGCGCTACTTTACGCGGCGACAGCTTTAGGAGTTTCGCAAGAGCCGCAAGGATTGTATCATCTACAAGGAAGTATGCAGGTATTGAGCGATCGACTTGTAGAGGCGATCGAACGAGACGGCGGCCAAGTCTTATTGCGGCATACAGTTGAAAGTATTGTCACCGCCAACGGCAAAGCCACCGCTACAGTGATTCGCAATCAAAAAACAGGCGAAGTTTGGACAGAAACAGCCGATCGCATTGTTGCCAACGTGACCGCGCAAAATTTAGTAAAATTGTTGTCAGGCGAGCCGATTGTCGCAAATTTAACAGATAATTTATCCGTTAAATCAGAGACTTCAGAGACAACAAACAAACTCCCAGATCAAATGGCAGGCTACAAATATCGAGTTGATAAATTGCCGCCCGCATCCGGTGCATTTGTCATATATTTGGGAGTGCATGAAAGCGCAATTCCGGCAAATTGTCCGCCGCACCTTCAGTTTCTCTACGATTACGACGGCGAGATTGGGGAGAATAATTCATTATTTGTTTCAGTCAGCCATCCAGGTGATGGCAGAGCACCAAAGGGAATGGCGACAATTATCGCTTCCTCATTTACTGATACTCGAATGTGGTGGAATTCGGTTGATTATGAAGGATTAAAGCAAAAATATACCGCAGGGGCGATCGCACGTTTGAGCGAATATTTCAATTTGACGCCAGAGTCGATCGTACACCAAGAAGCCGCCACACCCCGCACCTTTGCCCGCTACACAGCGAGAGATCGAGGAGTTGTCGGCGGCATCGGCCAGCGAATACCAACCTTCGGCCCCTTCGGATTTGCCAATCGCACACCAATTAAAAACTTGTGGTTAGTAGGCGACTCCACCCATCCCGGAGAAGGAACTGCGGGTGTGTCCTATTCTGCTTTAACAGTCGTGCGACAGATGGAAGCCGTCTCTAAAATCTAAGAGGACAGCGCACTCCCGCCGTTTCTGTACGAAAAAAAAAATTAATCGCGCGAGAGATGTAACTATCGCGCGATTAATTTTAGGGAATAGTTAACGGTTAACAATTAACTGTTAACCATCATTCCGGTGTCACCGGAA
The DNA here is from genome assembly GCF_036701435.1 of Microcoleus sp. Pol12A5. NCBI lineage: Bacteria > Bacillati > Cyanobacteriota > Cyanophyceae > Oscillatoriales > Microcoleaceae > Microcoleus > Microcoleus sp. Pol12A5. The sequence goes on along the minus strand of NZ_JAUBQU010000005.1, from coordinate 78,818 downwards.
TTGATATCAACTACATTCTCTGACTACTTGATAGAAATCTTTGCGCCCACAGCTTCAAGCTGTTTCTTCATTTCTTCAGCAGCTTCCTTAGCAATAGCTTCCTTAACTGCTTTCGGTGCGGCTTCTACCAAGTCTTTCGCTTCCTTCAGACCCAGACCAGTAATTGCGCGGACTTCCTTCAGAATGGCGATTTTCTTGTCAGCAGGAACTTCTTCCAGCATGACAGTAAATTCGGTTTGCTCTTCTACGGGTTCAGCAGCGGCTCCACCACCTGTACCGGGCATCATCATCATGCCGCCTACAGGAGCAGCAGCGCTGACGCCGAAAGCTTCTTCAATTTGCTTGACCAATTCAGAAGCTTCGAGCAAAGTCAGAGACTTAAGTTTTTCCAAGATTTCATCAGTTGCAGTAGACATTCGTTAAACTCCTAGTTCAATTGTAGGTTTGGGATTTCGGATTTGAGATTTGCTCATTCATCATTAGTTTTTCGTCTCCAGTCTTCTATCTATTGCTAAATACTAATGACTGAGGACTCATGACTAATTACTCATGCCTTACACAGATGCGCTTTCTGCTTCTGCTTCTGGTTGCGCTTCTGCTTGTGCTTCTGCTGCTACTTCTGCTGAACCGCCGTCTTTTTCAGCATAAGCTTTAAGACCGCGAGCGATCGAAGTAGGAACTTGATTGATACCCACAGCCAACTTGGTTGCGACACCGTTGATAGCGCCAGCAATTTGAGCCATGAGTTGTTCTTTCGACGGCAGATCGGCTAATGCTTTAACATCAGCTTCTTTCAGTACCCGTCCTTCCATTACGCCGCCGCGAAGTTCTGTCTTCTTAGAGACTTTTTGGAATTCTTGGTAAGCTTTAATCGCGCCGCCAATATCTTCTTGCACGAACAGAAACGCCGACGTACCGGTCAGCAATTCCTGTATCGGCTGCCAGGTTTCGTTGCCTTCAACAGCAATTCGCATCAGCGTGTTTTTTGCCACTTGGCAACTGCTGCCTTTCGGACGCAAACGCCGACGCAAATCTGTGATTTCAGCAACAGTTAAGCCCGTGTAGTCAATCACGATCGCCAGTTGAGATTCGCTCAAGGTTTGCTTGAGGTCTGCAATAATCTCATTTTTTACTGCTAAACTTTTGCCCATACTTATTTCACCTCCTTTTAGGATCGAAAACTGCCCACCAAAAACCCCGACCTTAGAGCCGGGGCAGAGAATTAAAAATTAACAAGTCAGAATTAAAAATAGAAAATTTCTAATCTTTGAGTCTTGAGTTTTTATTTCTTCAGCCTCGGCAGGAAATTAAGCGGTCGGCACCTGCGGTCTTCAGCTTATTGATTTTTGATTAGGCTATCACCAGAAGGCAGAGATTAGCAAGGGTCTGGCGTAAGTCTTGTGAGAGATTTACACAGACAGCCGAAGCTGTCTTTTACCTTCTGCCTTCTGCTTAATTCTGTACTAGGCAGCGTCAATTTTTGTATCGCGCAGAGCACTGATATCGACTTCGATCGACGGGCCCATTGTTGCGGATACGTACAAACTTCGCCAGTAGCGACCTTTAGCACCAGAAGGACGGTTGCGATCAACAGTTTCTTGCAAAGCATGAAGGTTGACCAGCAAATCTTCCGCTGAGAAAGCTGCCTTGCCAAACATAACATGAACGATGCCAGTTCGATCGGCACGGAATTCTAGTTTACCACCTTTAAACTCGTTGATCGCCTGAGCAATGTCAGTCGTCACCGTCCCACCTTTCGGAGAAGGCATCAAACCGCGCGGGCCCAACAACCGACCCAATTTTGCCACCAACGGCATCACGTCTGGGGTAGCAATCAGGCAATCGAAGTCCATCATGCCTTTCTGAATTTCATCAATCAACTCTTCCGAACCAGCAATATCCGCGCCGGCATTCAGAGCTTCTTTAACTTTTTCGCCCTTAGCAATCACCGCAATTCTGACTACTTGACCAGTTCCTTTTGGTAGCGATACAGTTGTCCGCAACTGTTGGTCAGTATATTTCGGGTCAATTCCCAAACGGATGTGAGCTTCAGCAGATTCGCCAAACTTAGCGGTTGCTGTTTCTTTCAAAAGTTGCAGAGCTTCCAGCGGTAGATAAGGTCTGTCTTCAACTTTCTTTTGAAGTTCTTGCAGTCTTCGCGATACTTTCTTTGCCATTGTTATCTCCTGGGGTCAGTCGATTTTAGATTTTAGATTTTAGATTGAACTTATCAGCCAATCCGATCTCTAAAATTTGTTCGGTTCGATTCTTAGCGAAGCTTTGCTTCTCCCCCTGAATCGATCGATTTTGGATTTTGGATTTTGGATTTTATATTGAAGATTTGAGCTTCAACACGGGGAATTACCCATTGCCAACTGTCAACTGACAACTGACTTTAATCCGCGATCGCCACGCCCATATTTTTAGCCGTTCCTGCCACAATTTTCATAGCAGCCTCAACATCATTAGCATTGAGGTCAGGCATTTTCGTTTCAGCGATTTCTCGTAACTGAGCCTGTGTAATTTTCCCTACTTGCTTGCGATTAGGTTCTCCCGAACCCTTAGCAATGCCAGCCGCTTTTTGAATCAAAACCGACGCCGGCGGGGTTTTGAGAATAAACGTAAAACTGCGGTCTTCAAAAACCGAAATTTCTACCGGAACCACTAGACCCGCTTGGTCTGCGGTTCTAGCATTGTACTCCTTGCAAAACATCATAATATTGACGCCGTGCTGACCCAGAGCTGGGCCGATCGGAGGAGCTGGGTTGGCTTTTCCCGCCGTAATCGCCAACTTAATTACTGCAACAACTTTCTTTGCCATTAGTTAGTTCTGTTTCTGAACCTGATTGAACTCCAATTCTACAGGCGTATCGCGCCCAAAAATCGAGAGTAAAACTTTGAGCTTGTTTCGTTCCGGGCTAACTTCAATCACATCACCTTCAAAATCCTTAAATGGCCCGGAAAGTACCACGACGTGGTCTCCAGTAGACATCGATACTTTGACAACTGGTTCTGATTCCTGAGCGTTTCTGAAGATCCGTTCTACTTCCGAATGACTCAGAGGTAGCGGTTTGACGTGACCCCTGCCGCGCCCGTAGCGGCGTTTCTGCTCGGCCCCGACAAAATTAATTACATTCGGGGTATTCTTGATCACCTGCCACGTATCCTCGTCCATAAACATACGGATGAGTACGTAGCCGGGAAAGATTTTTTCATCTGACTGCCGCCGGGAACCGTCTTTGCCGACTTTGATCGCCGGAGTTTGCGGAATTTCGACTTGAACGATGCGATCGGCAACATCCAAAGTTTGAATCCGCTGCTGCAAGTTTGCCTTCACCCGCTTTTCGCAGCCAGAGGCAACTTGAACAGCATACCAGCGAGCATCAATCTCCGGCACCTCTGGCGATGCTGCCTGTCCCGTCGCTTCTGTGGAATACTCAGATTCTTCTGATGCAAAAGTCATGGCCCAAACACCTTTCCCGCGCCCCAGTTAAAGAAGTTATCCACCAAATAAATCAAGCTTGCTGAGAGGATTACCATCAAAAGCACGGCAAAAGACTCGCTGATTAGCTGCTGCCGGCTCGGCCAAACCACTTTGTCGAGTTCTTCTCTAGTTTCCTTAAAAAAACTCGCAGGGTTAAACCCAGGCGCCGTTATTTCTTGAGTTTCTTGAGCTTCGTCTTTTTTCGCCACGATTTAATCCCCCTTGCGATTTTAGATTTTAGATTTTAGATGGTGTGAGTGGCCCGCGGCTCTCAGATTTTTTGACACTAACCACTTACGCTCAAGTCCAAAATCTCAAATCCAAAGCCACGACTTTTTTACAAGCCCAACCAATTAACGGCGTAAATGCCGATCGCCGAAACCGACTATCGAGAAGCCACACCGAGCATTTGTTGATGGCATTTTTTGCGAACCGCCCACAAAAATTAATTCTACCCGAAAGTTTGCGGTTTTGACTGTTGCCAGCCAATAGTCCGGGCGCTTTCGGGCAGAATTTAAAGTTTGGTGATTCAGCGCGCCCTGGAGGACTTGAACCCCCGACATCAGGTTTTGGAGACCTGCGTTCTACCAACTGAACTAAGAGCGCACAGGTGAGGTTGCTGAAATTCGCTTAACCTCTAGATTTCTATTTTAACACAGTGCGCTCGTAAATGGGAAACTTTTTTTTATTTTTTTCAATTTCCCATGAATCATGAACCAAGGGAAAGCTAGGTGCATTCCTACAGGGAGCGATCGAACCGCTGTTTGACGCGAGTAGCTTTGCCCACCCGATCGCGCAGGTAGTAAAGTTTTGCTCTGCGGACTTTCCCGCGGCGCATCACTTGGATCGTGGCTATGCGGGGCGAGTGAATCAAAAACACCCGTTCCACTCCGACGCCTTGAAACACGCGGCGGACGGTGATTGTTTCATTAATCCCGCCGTTACGCATGGCAATCACAGTCCCTTCGTAGGGCTGAACCCGTTCTTTGTTACCCTCTCTAATTTTCACGCCGACTCGCACTGTGTCGCCGACGTAAATTTCGGGAACTTGTTTATTGAGTTCTTGCTTGACTCTATCTATTTCTGCCGTTTCGATAGAACGGATTATTTCTGCGCCTTTCATCGGATTTACCAAAACTCACAATCCCTTATCATATATCGAAATGCCCGTTTTATGTCAAAAAATTTCTATGTTAGATACCTCTGGGGTCGTATTTCTGCAACTGGGGGCAATGGCTGCACTGGCCTTGTACGTCGCTGCAAACTTGGGGGCCAACGATGTCGCTAACTCGATGGGGACATCCGTAGGCTCGAAGGCGCTAACGCTGCGACAGGCAATAATTGTTGCAGGCATACTGGAGTTTTCCGGCGCAGTGCTGTTCGGGCAAGGAGTTTCCGAAACTCTCGCAACAGGAGTTGTGAATGCACAAGTGTTCGCGGCCAAACCGCAAGTATTTTTAATCGGGATGGTGTCAGTGCTGATAGCTTGTGGGATATGGCTGCAAATCGCTACCAGTAGAGGTTTGCCAGTTTCTTCATCCCATGCAGTGGTGGGCGCGATCGCGGGTTTTAGCTGTGTTGCAGCCGGAATTAATGCAGTTGATTGGGGAACCATCGGCACCATCTCCCTAACATGGGTGGCGACACCTGTTGCTAGCGGTGCTTTAGCCGCACTATTTTACAGTGTGGTGAAGTATTCGATTCTCGATCGACCCGATCCTCTATCTCAAATGCGCGAGTGGATACCTTGGCTGAGTGCAGCAATGCTGAGCGTATTTGGGATAATTGTACTGCCGTCTGTTGTGAATGTCGCTTTGGTGCAGACAGGAGCGATCGCCCTAGCGCACGATCGATTGGGCTGGAATCTTCCAACTCACGATATTGTCATTGGCATCGGGGCAATAGCTGCGATCGGCCTGACATTCAATAGCTGGAAAAAATTAGAATCAGTTGAGAACGAAGAAGGCAGAGGGGAGAAAGCAGAAGGAATAAGTACAAACTCCTCCCCCACTCTGACACTCCGTCACACTCTCATCGAGCAACAAATGGCGAGATTTCAAGTCTTGAGCGCCTGTTTTGTAGCATTTTCCCACGGTTCCAACGACGTAGGAAATGCCGTTGCGCCCCTAGCTGCGATCGCCTACATCCGGCGCACAGGTTCCTTTCCCTCAGAAGATTTCAGCGTTCCCCTGTGGATTTTAGTCGTCGGAGGCGCAGGAATAGTCATCGGTTTAACCATCTGGGGCAAAAATGTAATTGCCACAGTCGGCGAAAAGATCATCGAACTCCAACCAAGCGGCGGATTTTGCGCGGAATTAGCCACAGCCACCACAGTCTTGCTAGCATCCCGCTTCGGTTTGCCAGTTTCCACATCCCACGCTTTAGTGGGTGCAGTTGTCGGAGTCGGGCTGATTAAAGCTTGGAAAACAGTACGCTTGGAAACTTTGCTGTCAATTGGTTCGGCTTGGCTGGTGACAATTCCGATCGCAGCAGGTTTGGCTGCTATCATCTTCAGCATCGCGCAATCCATTGGGCAATTTTAGATTTTAGATTTTAGATTGAGGCATTTCAGAACAGTCATCTGTCAACAATCACGGATAGATGGTGCAACCGCAATTGATCTAACTCATCTGCGTTAATCTGAACTTCCCCCTGCAAATATACTTACACAGGCTCAAAAGCCTCTAACCACAAAGGTTTCAATTGTTGAGTAAAAAATGTGTACCCATCTAGATGATTGATATCTGTTTGCGCTCGGCAATTATATTGAATCTACAACAATTGAGGGCGAGATCCTGCGTCAGCTATTGCTTATAAATGGGTACAAATTTTGCGCTCAACAGTTGCATCCTTTGTAGAGTAAGAGTTTTAGGACTGTTAGTACATTTTTATGGGGGAAGTCCAGCTTAATGAAGCTGTACCGACTTCAAGCCTTGGGCTGGGAAAATTGAGAATTTACTGCTAGACAAATTACTATAGCAGTCCTAAATGAGTCGCAAAATTTTATAAATTATAATAATTAGGGAGTATAATAATACTTGTATACTGGAAATCGGCAAAAAAGCAATATGTCTGAGCAACACTATTTACAAGAATTAAGTGATTTTATAGATGGCAACCCCGACCCGATAGAACTGAAGCGAGCTTTAGCAGTAAGGATGTGGATTGAGGGCGTAACTGGTTCGGAAATTAAAAAAATATTAAATGTATCAGCAACATTTATCAGTCAATCCAAAATGAAATTTATCAAAAATGGAGTTGAAGAATTAAAGCTGAGGTATCAAGGGTCAAAAGCATATCTAAGTCCAGCGCAACGCCTAGAGATTGTCAATTACTTAAATACTCAAGAATATTTGAGCTTACAGGAGTTTCAGATATATATAGAAGACAAGTATGATGTTCGTTTCAAATCAAATCAAAGTTATTATACATTACTTGATGAAGCCAAGATTAGCTGGAAGAAAACTCAAAAAAGTAATCCAAAAAAAAACGATGAATTGGTAAAAACAAAAAAGATAGAAATCGAAAAAGTTCTGGCAGAAAACCGCTCGGGGATAGAAGCTGGAAGACTTGTGGTGTATATGATTGATGAATGTCATCTGCTGTGGGGTGATGTTTGTGGATATGTTTGGGGAAAGAAGAATAAAAGAATAGAAGTACCCATGACAAATCAGAGAGAAAGGCAAACATATTTTGGTGCCCTCAACTATCAAACAAAAAAAATTTTTGTACAAGAATATGAAGCCGGAAATTCAAAGAATACAGTTTTGTTTGTCAAATACCTGCAAAATCTGAATAAAGGAGCTAGAATTTTAATATTTTGGGATGGGGCAAGTTATCATAAATATGCAGAAATGCGAGAGTATCTGGGCGAGGTAAATCAAGGTTTAGAAAAATCTGAATGGTTAATAACATGTGAATTATTTGCCCCGAATGCACCTGAGCAAAACCCTGTAGAAGATATTTGGCTTCAAGGCAAAAGATTTTTGAGAGAACATTGGTATTTATGTAAATCTTTCCCACTTATTAAAAAATTATTTATGCTGGTAACTCATTGTCAGATTTTTGATTTTTCCAAATTATATATGTATGACTTTTTTGTTGAAAACCCTGAATTAATACCAACTTAATCATGATTAGTGAAACCCGATTAGTTTGCAACTGATTTAGGATTGCTATAGACACCTAAAAAGAAATATCTATAACAACTAGACAGGTGCTAAACATGATAGACAGAGTACAAATTAATTTGAGATTGGACGGCAAGCAGGAATTACTCGAAACCATTAAGAAAGTAGCAGCAGCAGAGGGTTTAAGCCCCCATGCTTGGGTAGTTAAGACATTGGAGCAAGCGACCGTTAACCCTACGCTACAATCTCAACCAATTGCCCAAAGTCCCACAATCCCAGATAGAGAGCCGATACTAGATCGCAACTTAGACATAATGCTAGACACTAAATTAGTGGCTAAGTTCGCGGCGCTTGAGGAACCGCTGTGGGAAATTGAAAACCTGAGTAATAACGGCGATGAATCACTCAGGCAAGAATTAGAGGCGGAAATTTGCAGATTGGTTGCTCAATTTACTAACGCAGAGTGGGAAAAATTAATAGAGTTGCGAACCCAGTCGCAGCCATTGTGGGAGAAAATTACCCCCGAGGATGCTCAGAAAATGCGAGACATAGCTCTGGTTTGGTGGCGTCAACTCTACCCGGACCAAATGGGGGAGCTCTTTGAGGAAATGTATGGTCGGCAAGAGCCAGGGACTAAGTATACTGTGGCCACTATTACCAAGTGGTTGCAAGGAGAAGTCGTTGAAGTCCGTGATCGCATTACTCAGCTCATACGTCTCCGGGAAAGTTGACTACAGCATCTCTTATTTTGATATCCCCGCCTAGAACTGGACTTCCCCCATAAAAATGTACTAACAGTCCTAAAACTCTTACTCTACAAAGGATGCAACTGTTGAGCGCAAAATTTGTACCCATTTATAAGCAATAGCTGACGCAGGATCTCGCCCTCAATTGTTGTAGATTCAATATAATTGCCGAGCGCAAACAGATATCAATCATCTAGATGGGTACACATTTTTTACTCAACAATTGAAACCTTTGTGGTTAGAGGCTTTTGAGCCTGTGTAAGTATATTTGCAGGGGGAAGTTCAGGTTAATCTGTGTTTATCTGCCCTCATCTGCGGTTAAAAAAAGAGAATGTATTAACCGCAGATGACAACGGATTGACGCTGATTCACGCAGATGAAGATCAGATTCAGGACTAATAGTAATTTCCCACATCAAACCCGGTTTCGACACACAAGCACGCGGGCCGCTCAATCAATTAATTCCTCCTCCAAGCAATGCTTCAGCTTTTGAGCCAGCACCTCAACGTTAGGCTTTCTCAACATAGTCAGGTGATTCCCAGGAACGCTAATCACCTCTACTTTTTCCGTGGTTAATTCACTCCAGCCAAGAGTCGGATCTTCATGACTCATGCTTAGCTTTTCCCTCGATCTAAACAGAGTAATTCGCTGCGGATAAATTTTCGGTCGATAGCTGAGAGTTGCTTGACTGTTAGCCTGAAATACAGTAAACATCGAGGGGATTGCCAGCTCGCGCCAGCTCCGTTCTTTTGACTCCTGAGATAGGATGCTAACCATAACGGCCTGTTTCCAATTCCAGCGATGCAAAAAATTAGCTGCCAAATTAAGCATTTTATTTAATTTCGGAAATTTTGCCGCAATACCGCGACTTTGAACATTTTCCGCAGCAGCCACCAAGCGAAAATAATCTACTACAAAAGGCCAGATAGAGCGCGAAACAGTAGTCAGAATAAACTTGCAACCATCCCAAAAAGAAGGTTTGTTAGCAGAAACCGGCGCTAAAGTATCCAGTACAGCAAGTAAAGCCACTTCATCCCCCGCTGCGAGCAACTGTTGAGCCATCTCAAAAGCTACCAAACCTCCAAAAGACCAGCCTCCTAAAAAATAAGGCCCTTTTGGTTGAACGGTACGCAAGGCTGCGATGTAGTCAGCCGCCATGTCTTCAATGCTAGTTAACGGAGAACTTTCGCCGTCAATACCCTTTGGTTGCAGCCCGTAAAACGGTTGATTTTCTCCTAGCCCAAAGGCTAACTCGCAATAAGGAAACACGACGCCAAAGATGGGATGGACGCAGAAGAACGGGGGATTTTTACCGCGAGGCTTAATTGCAACTAAAGGCGACCATTCCAGAGAATTTGTTTCTGAAGATAGCGAATCTGCTAAACCTTCAATTGTCGGATTTAAAAAAAGAGCAGACAGCGGCAACTCGCGCTCAAATTGCTGGTTAATCTCATTGATGAGGCGGACTGCCAGCAGGGAATCTCCACCCAAATCGAAGAAGTTATCGCCAATGCCAACGCACTCTACGTTGAGGATTGTGGCCCAAATGTGGGCGAGGGTTGACTCAGTTGGTGTGCGAGGTGCAAGGCAGCTTTTATCTATTGAGTTGCTAGTTATAGTTCCCGGTGCAGGTAGGCGCAGGCGATCGATTTTGCCGTTGGGGGTTAGGGGCAGAAAGTCGATCGCCACAAAAGCACTGGGAATCATGTAATTGGGCAGTTGTTGTTTGAGGAAATTGCGTATTTCCCCGGGATTGAGCGTCTGATTGTGATTGGGGACGACATAAGCAACTAGGCGTTTGTTGCCAGACAAATCATTCACAGCAACCGCCGCTGTTTCTTTGACTGCTGGATGCTGAACCAGCAGCGCTTCAATTTCTCCCAATTCTATTCGATAACCGCGAATTTTTACCTGTTCGTCTGTGCGGCCTAAAAACTCAATATTGCCGTCGGGAAAATAGCGAGCTAAGTCACCACTTTGATAAATTTGTTCTCCTGCTTTCTGGCTAAAGGGATTAGCAATAAATCGCTGGGCGGTTAATTCGGGGCGGTTCAGGTAGCCTCGCGCCAATCCGCTGCCGCCGATGTACAATTCACCGGGAATTCCAACGGGTACAGGCTGTAAATTTTGATCTAAAATATAGAGTTGAGTGTTAGCTATTGGGCGGCCGATTGGCGGTTTTTTGCTATCGCTAATTTCGGCTAAACTTGACCAGACTGTCGCTTCTGTAGGGCCGTAAGCGTTAAAAAATCTGCCCCCAGAAGCCCAGCGTTTAACAATATCCGGGGAACAAGATTCGCCAGCACAGATGATTGTTTGCAGTGCGGGAAGTTCGGCGTTTGGAAGGACAGCTAGCAGCGAGGGCGGGAGGGTAGCGTGGGTAATAGCATTGTCCTGCAAAAATTGGATTAATGTTTGTCCGGGCAACAAAGATTCTTTCTTGGCACAGTAAAGTGTTGCTCCGGTTCCCAAGGCCATGACAATCTCAAAGATTGAGGCATCAAAACTCAGGGATGCGAATTGCAAAATGCGGTGATTTGAGTTTAAGTTAAATGCTTCTCTTTGAGCTATGGCTAAGTTGTATAGTCCCCGATGTTCGATTAAAACGCCTTTGGGTTTTCCGGTTGAACCAGATGTGTAAATGACGTAGGCTAGGTTTTTTGGTAGGATATTTGTAGTTGGTTTTTCTGGGCTTTGTCGGGCGATGATTTCTCTGTCGGAGTCCAAACACACTACTGAAAAAATTCCGTAATTTTCCGGCTGCGTCAAGTTTTTTGCTAAGTGCTGCTGAGTTACCAAAATCGACACCTGAGCATCTTCTAACATGAAGTTAAGCCGCTCTTGAGGATAAGTTGGATCTAAAGGCAGGTAGGCTGCGCCTGCTTTGATAATGCCTAGCAATCCGACGATCGCATCTAAGGAACGTTCTACACAAAGGCCCACTAAAACTTCGGGTGCTGCTCCCAATTGCTGCAAGTAACGTGCAAGTTGGTTGGCTCGGCTGTTGAGTTGGCGGTAGGTTAACTGCTGGTTTTCAAAGACGGCGGCGACAGCATCGGGCTCCCGCTCAACTCGCTCTTCAAATAGCTGATGGAAACACTGGTTTTGCGGATAATCTCTCTGAGTATCATTCCAATCGATTAATAATTGCTGGTATTCTGGCGCTGTCAGCAAAGCCAAGTCGCTGAGGTGCTGTTTGGGATTGGCAACAATGGCTTCAAGCAGGGTTTGGAAATGTCCCGCCATGCGCGCAATTGTGCCACTATCAAATAAGTCTGTGCTGTAGACAAATTGCCCTTGAATACTTCCTGCATTTTCCCACAAGTGGCACTCTAAATCTAGCTTGGCGGTTCCCGCGTCAAAGTCGATCGCCTCGAAAGCGATTCCCGGCAATTCTAGCGCTGCTATAGGAGTGTTTTGCAGGCTAAAACTAACTTGAAATAGGGGGTTGCGGCTCAACTCGCGATCGGGGTGCATTTCCTCAACCAACTTCTCGAAGGGCAAATCTTGGTGGGCGTAGGCTGCCATTGCGACGTTTTTTACCCGATGCAATAGTTCCCGAAAAGTTGGGTTTCCTGATAAATCTGCACGCAGCACCAAACTGTTGACAAAAAAACCGATTAATGCTTCTACTTCGCTCAGGTTGCGATTGGCGATCGGCGTTCCTACTGCAATATCTACTTGTCCTGTATAGCGGTACAGCAAAGTTTGAAAAGCGGCTAGTAGAGTGATAAATAAAGTCGCGCTTTCTTGCTGGCTCAATGACTTTAGCGCCTCGCTCAAAGCAGGTGATAGTGTTATAAATTGTTTAGCGCCGCGGTAGGAGGGAACGGCTGGTCTTTGCCTGTCTGTTGGTAGATTGAGTGTAGTAATTCCGTTTAACTGCTGCCGCCAATAAGCTAACTGGGTTTCTAATACTTCGCCCTGCAACCATTGGTGCTGCCATTCTGCAAAGTCGGCGTACTGCACGGGCAGTGCTGGCAAGTGCGAGCGCTCATTTTTTACAAATGCTGTGTAGAGCGTTCCCAGCTCTCGAATTAGCACTCCAATAGACCAACCATCAGCCACAATATGATGTAAATTCAGCAACAATATATGTTCTGTTTCACTCAGTTGTAACAGCGTTACTTTAAATAACGGCCCGGCGGCTAAATCGAAAGGGCATTGTGCTGCATCAGTTGCGAGTTGCAGCGCTGCGGTTTCCTGCTGAGCTGGCGAAAGATTTTGTAAGTCGATTGTGGGGAGAGATACGGTTAAAAAGGGAGCAATAACTTGTACGAGTTCCCCTTCCAAAAGCGTAAAAGTAGTGCGTAAAGTTTCGTGCCGCTGCACAATTTCATTGAAGGTTTGCTCTAAGGATCTGAAGTTGAGGGAACCTGTTAAGCGGAGCGCTGTTGAGACATTGTAGAAAGGATTGCCCGGTGCTAATTGATTGAGGAACCAAAGCCGCTGCTGGGCAAAGGATGCGGGGAAGACGAAAACATCTGTTTCTTGCTGCATATTTCTCGAAAGTGTACCCTGTTCAACAGCGCTCATTTTTATTTAATTTCTCGATTAAAAGATGATAGCTTCCTCCGCCGACTATCGCGCGAAATCGGCACTAAAGCCGGAGCTTCACTTTTAGCATTCTTATCTTTTAAACTCTCCACAATCTTAGATAATTCTGCAATTGTCGGTGCTTCAAAAACGCGGCGCAAAGGCAACTCTACCCCGAAAGCATCTCGCACTCTAGAAACAAGCTGAGTCGCCAGCAGCGAATGGCCTCCCAATTCAAAGAAATTGTCGCGGATACCCACTCGCTTTATCCCCAAAACCTCAGCCCAAATTTTAACTAAAACTTCCTCAATAGAAGTCTGAGGCGCAACATAACCGCCAGCCCATTCTAACTTAATCGGCTGCGGTGCAGGCAAAGCGAGGCGATCGACCTTTCCATTAGCCGTCACCGGTAGCGACTCCAGCACCACAAAAGCCGACGGAACCATATATTCCGGGAGTTTTTCTGCTAGATAAGCCTGCAACTGTGGCACTAATTTACGCGCTGCTTTAGCTTGTAAGGGATTGTTAGCATAAGAGCGCCAAGGACGCAAGTTATCGCTTCGGGTTTCTCGCACAAAATCTCTGGTTTCGCCCCGTGCAAACACTACATCGTAGCGCCCTTGACTGTCGGAATTAGACCAACTAATATTAACATTATACGGAACTTCCAAAGCATACCACGCTTCGGGATCTACTCCTAAATCCTCGACTTTTTCCACGGCTTTCTGCAACTGACCTGCTGTTGCAAATTTATCGACAACAGACAGCAATTCTCCGGCCTTAACTGCTGCCGTTACCCGCGCATTAGGCACATTAGCAATTCTTAAAAGATCGAGTTGATTTTGCAATAATATTTGTTGCACCTTGGTAACAGTCAGATTCTGATTTTCTGCCGACCAATCCAGCCGTTTTGATCCCCCCTGCCCCCCTTGAAAAGGGGGGTTCTGAAGCTGTGTTTTGTCAGAAAAGTTAGAGACACTTCTTAGCCCCCCTTCATAAGGGGGGTTGGGGGGATCTGTTTCCGAGGCAATATGCAAAATAGCATTGTACCGAAAATCAGTTAACTCATTGCGATAACTACCGCGAATTAATTGAATCTCTACGCCGTCAATCTGCGGAAAGCGGTGCTTTAATGCGCTAAAAAAATCTGGATCAATAACTAACTCTGTTTCTTGAAAAATTTGCATTTGTACTCGCTGCTGCAACTGTTCGCCAGAGAGAGAAGGTTCGGCTTGATACAGTTGTACGGAAGCGTGGAAAGCTGCCAGCAACGGCAAGCTGCGGACATCTCCGATGAATATAAAGCCGCCGGGGGCAGTTGCTTTCACCGCACCTTCTAGCACTTGCACGAGATAGTCGATAGTCGGGAAATATTGCACTACAGAGTTGAGAATCACTGCGTCAAAAGCTGCTGTCTCTACTCCTTCAAAGTCTGTCGCCATTTTCTGAAGCAGGGTTACATTAGCTAACTCTTGGTTTGCCAAGTGCTGCTGAATATAGTTGAGCGAAATAGGGGAAAAGTCTGTGCCGCAATATTGAGTGCAGCGAGAGGCAATTTGGAACAGCAACAAACCTGTGCCGCAGCCAATTTCTAACACTCGGCTCGGCTGCAAAGCTAAAATTTGGGCGGCTTGATTTTTCGCCCAGTCGCGTATCTGTTCTGCTGGGATTGGCCGATCAGTATAACTGCTATTCCAGCCGACAATATTAAAGGTTGGATCTGACTCAACAGCAGGTTGATTGTAAGTTTCATTGTAGAGCATTTGCCACTGCAAAACCTGTTCGTCCTGCAATTGCATTATTTGGTTTTTTTCGCTGGCAACGCTATATTCTGCATTCAGGGCAATATAAGCTACTAAACGTTTATCTCCCTGTCCATCTTCCGAAGCTATTGCTACAGTTTGCTGCACTGCCGGATGTTGAGTTAATAGTGTCTCGATTTCTCCTAATTCGATGCGGAAACCGCGAATTTTTACTTGTTCGTCAATGCGTCCTAAAAATTCAAGGCTGCGATCGGCTCTGTAGCGCACTAAGTCGCCGGTTTTGTAAATTCGCTCTCCTGAATTTGGTTTAAACTCAGATGTTGCACCATTATCGAGAACAGGCAAGATGCCTGTTCCACAAAGAGTGGGGTGGGCATTATTATCAAGAACAGGCAAGATGCCTGTTCCACAAAGAGTGGGGTGGGCATTATTATCGAGAATAGGCAAGATGCCTGTTCCACAATAAAATTCATCTCTTGTGGAACAGGCATCTTGCCTGTTCCTAAACAAGTCAGGTAGAATGGTGCCTGAATTTGGTTTAAAAGGATTGGGAATAAAGCTTTGTGCGGTTAAATCTGGGCGGTTGAGGTAGCCGCGAGCGAGTCCGTTTCCGCCGATGTACAATTCGCCAACAACCCCCATTGGTACGGGCTGCAAATATTTGTCTAATATGTAGATTTGAGTGTTAGCAATGGGGCGGCCAATTGTCGGGGCTATGTCTGTTTGCTCTGTTACAGGAATATAACCGGAAGTTGTGACGACGGTGTTTTCGGTTGGGCCGTAATTATTTACTAGCTTAAATGGATGGGATTTTAAAGGATGTTGTTGCAGTTTTTCGCCGCCTGCGAGCAAGATTCGCAGCGCTGTTGTTTGAGGCCAATCTAATAGCAAAACTTTCTCGGCTAAAGGTGTGGGCAAAAAGCTAATTGTAATTGCGTTTGATACTAACCAGTTTTGCAGTTTTTCAGGATCTCGCCTGATGTCATCTTCTGGAAAGTAGATGCTAGATCCCGCCGCGAGATAAGGCCAAATTTCCCACCCGCAAGCATCAAAGCCGATCGCAGCAATTTGCGTGGCCCGATCGCCCGCTGACACCCCAAACTCTCTTTGATGCCAAAAAACGAGATTTAACAAGCTCCCGTGCTCAATTTCCACTCCTTTCGGCTTTCCCGTGGACCCGGAGGTGTAAATCGCGTAAGCCCGATTTTTGGCTGTGGCTGCGCTGGTGGGATTGTCGGCGATTTCTTGGGAAATCATCTCCCAGTCTGTGTCTAAACAAACTATCTGTAAATTGGGCGATCGCAATTTCTCTATCCATTGCTGCTGAGTTAACACAACAGATAATTGAGCATCTTTTAGCATAAAGCTCGATCGCTCAGCAGGATAGCTCGGCTCTAAAATTAAGTAAGCTCCTCCCGCTTTCAGGATACCCAACATCCCCACGATCAGATCGAGCGATCGCCCGCAGCAAAGCCCGACTAAAACTTCTGCCCCAACCCCCATTTTTTGCAGATAACGTGCTAGTTGGTTGCTGCGGAGATTTAGCTCTCCATAGGTGACTCGCTCCTCTCCAAATACCAGCGCCACCGCATCCGGTGTCCGATCGGCCTGCATTTCAAATAGCTGATGGATGCACAAATCTTGCGGATAATCTGCCTGAGTATTGTTGCATTCAACTAACAAATGATCGCGCTCTTGGGCGCTCAAATATTGCAAGTTGGCTATGCGCTGTTCGGGATTTGTCACAATGCTTTCTAACAAGGCTTGAAAATGCCCGATCAGGCGGCTAATCGTAGCTTCATCAAATAAATCGGCGCTGTAAATAACCATGCCGCTGATACCCTCCGAGCTATCAACCCACAGCTTATTGCTGGGCGATTGGTTGCTTCCCGAGCTGTTGGGCGATCGCTCCCACAAATGAAACTCCAAATCAAACCGCGCTGTACCCACATCTAACTGCTGCGGGCTGAGTGTTAATTCTGGCAATTCTAACCGATTCCCCGGCGCGTTTTGCAGCGCAAACGCCACCTGAAATAATGGGTTTTGGTTCAACGCGCGATCGGGGTGAAGTTCTTCTACTAACTTCTCAAACGGCAAATCTTGGTGAGCGTAAGCTCCTAATGCTACCTCTTTGACTCGGTTTAAAAGTTCCCGAAAAGTTGGATTTCCCGACAAATCTGTACGCAGCACCAAACTGTTGACAAAAAAACCGATTAATGCTTCAATTTCACTGCGGTTGCGATTGGCGATCGGCGAACCTACAACAATATCTTCTTGCTGGGCGTAATGGTAAAGCAACGTTTTAAAAGCTGCCAGCATTGTCATAAACAGCGTCACTCCTTCGCGCTGGCTCAACGTTTCTAAAGCCTCGCTCAGTTGTTTTGGCAGTTGCAAAAATTGCCTTTTGCCCCGATAACTTTGAATTGCTGGCCGGGGTCTATCCGGAGGCAAATTTAGCATAGAAATGCCGTTTAACTGCTGTCTCCAGTAAGCAAGCTGCCTTTCTAAAACTTCCCCTTGCAGCCATTCGCGCTGCCATTTTGCAAAATCAGCATACTGGATCGACAAAGCTGGTAAAGGCGAAGGTTTTTCGCTAGCAAATGCCGTGTAAAGTGCGCCTAATTCCTGAATTAGCACTCCGATAGACCAACCGTCGGAGACAATGTGGTGCATATTCAGCATTAGTAAATATTCGGCATCATCTAAGTGCAATAATGTGACTCGCAGCAACAAGTCATTGGACAAATTGAAAGAGCGTTGAGCTTCCTGGGCGGTGAGCCGGTTTGCTTCAGTTTGTCGAGATTCCTTTGGCAAGTTTCGCAAGTCCACTACATTAATCGGAAGGTGGAAAGCAGCAGCTATTCTCTGAACAGGTTGCCCCGAAACTACTGCTAAAGTCGTGCGTAAAGCTTCGTGACGGCGCACAATTTCATTGAAGGTTTGTTGCAGCGCCGAAAAATTGAGCGAACCTGTCAAACGCAAGGCTGCGGGAACATTATAGAAGGGATTGTTCGGGACTAATTGGTCGAGAAACCACAAGCGCTGCTGTGCAAAGGACAGCGGTAGATTTCCTTCTCGCCCCACCGGAACAATCGGTGTAGGAGTGAAACTAGAAGTACGATTAGCTGCTTTTAAAAATGAAACTATTTCGGCTTTTTTATGAGAAATTTTGGCTCGTAGTTCGGGTGTAATAATTCCTTCGGGAGCGTTGCAGCGCAGGATCTCGCCCTCAACAAAAATATTAATATCTAGACTGCGAAGGTAAGATAAAAACTCAACTAACTCCACCGTGACAGAATCTCTGGCATTTGGCGATGAACTCGATATTTTTGGCTCTGGCATTTTGAGTCATCCTGTGATTACTTTGGCAAATATATAAAATAAATTCTACCAGCGCACAAATTAAGAGCTTAACTTACCGCTTGCTTACTGTGGCCTAACCTGAGTATGATTCTGTTTGAATCCGCAACCCAAATTCTACCCAAGGTTTCAGCTTATGCCGTTCATGCCCTTCAATTTTCTGTTTCTATGGCTGCTGGGACTGCTGTCCCTCGGGGTACTTGGCGGAGGTATATACATTATTTACGAATGGTACATCGGCGAACTTGTAGGGATTTCCTACTTAGTCAGCGGAGTCTTGATGCTTCTTTGGTCTGTTGGCGGCCGCTTTATCAGTTTGCCCCTGTTCCGCCGCCCCGGTGCTGACGAACCCAAGCCCACGCGGACGGGTACGGTTGAGCGAGTAGAGAGGCCTGATGGCACTATTTTACAAGTAGAATTCTACGGCCCAGAGGACGGACAGCCGATTATCCTCTCTCATGGTTGGGGGCCGAACAGTATGGTTTGGTATTACGCGAAACGGCAACTAAGCGATCGCTTCCGAGTGATTGTTTGGGATCTTCCAGGTTTGGGAAAATCCACTCGACCAAAAAACAGCGACTACTCCCTAGAAAAATTTGCCCGCGATCTCGAAGCAGTCATTGCTATAGCAGGAACTAAACCTGTTATCCTACTCGGACACAGCATGGGCGGCATGATTTCTCTAACATTCAGTCGGCTTTTTCCAGAACTTCTCGGTAGTCGAGTAGCTGGTTTAATTCTGGTAGATACGACTTATACTAATCCCGTCAAAACCGCTATTTTTAGCGGTTTATTACGCGCTTTGCAAAAACCGCTGCTTCAACCTATGCTCTATCTCACCATAGCTCTTGAACCCATTATGTGGGGAATGACTTGGCTGAGCTATCTCAATGGTTCACTGCACATCAGTGTAGAATTATCGGGATTTAAAGGTACTGAAACGCGCGGTCAATTAGAGTTCTCAGCTTTCTTATCAGCCTTGGGTTCTCCCGGCGTTCTCGCTCGCGGCACACTGGGAATGCTCAATTTTGAGGAAACAAAAACTTTGCCATCCATTGACATTCCTGTGTTGGTGATCTGCGGCGATTCAGATATCGCCACTACCCCCCCAGCTAGCCTGCGAATGAAAGCAGAATTACCTCAAGCAGAGCTAGTTACTATAAAGCGAGGAGGACACATGGCATTAATTGAGCACAACCAGCAGTTTGCAGAAGCTGTCAGGGCATTCTGCACTGAAATTTCGTGACTAAAAATGTGAGTTAAAACTGAGATATTGCAGCATTCTCAAGAACAGGCAAGATGCCTGTTCCACAAGACATTAAGTTTTTTGTGGGGTGGGCGTCCCGCCCGCCCTTGAAAAACTATTACACAGCACCGATTTATTTGCGCCAACCTTAAAATTTCACATCTTCGCGCTCATTTTCGTCTGTTCTAGGAGTATCCAAACCTTTCGCAGCCCAGCGCATTGTCTCAATGTATTTTTCCAGACTCGCTACAGTCGGAGCCTCAAACAAATTGCTGACCGATAACTCGACTTGCAAAGCGTCTCGGATGCGAGAAATCAACTGAGTTGCTAGCAGGGAATGCCCGCCTAGCTCAAAGAAATTATCGTAGATACTAACCTGCTGTTTTCCCAAAACTTTAGCCCAAATTTTCCCGATCGCCTTTTCGAGTTCAGTCCGAGGCGCTACATAATTTTCTGTTATATCCTCGCTGTCTGTATCTAGATCGGGCAAGGCGCGGCGGTCTACTTTGCCATTAGGCGTCAGTGGCATATTCTCCAACACTGCATAAGTTGCAGGAACCATATATCCTGGTAACTTTTCTTTCAAAAATTGGCGCAAGTCACTTGACTTGAGATTTTGATTTTCTAATTTTTCATTAATGCCGTCAGGAATAACATAAGCTACCAAATGTTTATCGTCGGGGATGTCTTCCCTCACAATTACTACTGCTTCGCGCACTTGTGGATGCTGGCACAAAGCCGCTTCAATTTCTCCCAATTCGATGCGGTAGCCGCGAATTTTTACTTGGTCGTCAACGCGACCTAAAAACTCGATGTTGCCGTCAACCCAATAGCGACCTAAATCACCTGTTTTATAAAGGCTAGAACCAGATTTATTGCTAAAAGGATTAGGAATGAATGCAGCAGCAGTTAAATCAGGCTGGTTGAGGTAGCCTTTCGCCAATCCGTCACCGCCGACGTACAATTGACCCATAACACCGATCGCCACCGGCTGCAAATCCGCATCGAGGAGATAAATTTGCGTGTTGGCGATCGGGCGGCCGATGGGGATAGATGTTGCGGTTTCTGGTACGTCTTGCACGCAATAATAAGCCGAAAATGTGGTATTTTCTGTCGGCCCGTAAACGTGAATTAATTGAGTGGTTTGATTTTGTTTTAAAACTTTTTTAACCCATCTCATATCGACCGCTTCTCCGCCAAACAGCAAGCAGCGCAGCGAATTAAAAGCTTGCGGTAAAACTCTAGCAATTTGTTGAAATAACGCAGTTGTTAAAAATAAAACAGTGATGCCTTGTTGGCGCAGTTCTAAACCTAAATCGTGAGGTGAAAGGGTAATATTTGTGCTAATTCCCACGAGTTGAGCGCCGTTAAGCAAGGCTCCCCAAATCTCGAATGTGGCTGCATCGAATGAAGCGTTTGATGCTTGGGCAATTTTATCGGTAGGTTCTATTTTTATATAGTTGGTGTTGACTACCAGCCGATTTACTGCTTTGTGGGTGACGGCGACTCCCTTGGGTTTTCCTGTTGAGCCAGATGTGTAAATAACGTAAGCTAGGTTGTCGGCTGTTACGGTGTTGGCGGGATTTTCGGTGCTTTCTTGGGCTATGTCTTCCCAATCGCGATCGAAGTAAATCACCGAGTTTGAGAAGTCTCGGAAATTCTCAATCAATTTATCCTGAATTAGCAAGACTTTAACTCGAGCATCTTCCAGCATCAAGTTTAGCCGATCGCGCGGATAGCTCGGATCTAACGGTAGGTAAGCTCCTCCCGCTTTCAGTACAGCCAACATCCCGACAATTAGGTCGATCGATCGCTCTGCACAAAGCCCCACTAAAACCTCCGCCCCCACGCCCAGTTTTTGTAGGTAGCGCGCCAGTTGGTTGCTGCGACTGTTGAGTTCTCTGTAAGTCAGGTGCTGGCCCTCGAAAGTTAGGGCGACATCCTGCAGATGCTGCTGGGCCCGCTCTTCAAATAACTGATGAATGCACTTATTTTGAGGATAATCTGTCCGAGTATCGTTCCATTGTCTGAATAATTGAT
This sequence comes from Microcoleus sp. Pol12A5, assembly GCF_036701435.1. Taxonomy (NCBI): domain Bacteria; kingdom Bacillati; phylum Cyanobacteriota; class Cyanophyceae; order Oscillatoriales; family Microcoleaceae; genus Microcoleus; species Microcoleus sp. Pol12A5. Next base: position 57,513 of record NZ_JAUBQU010000005.1, on the reverse strand, counting down.
TCACTTCATCCTCGCTCAATAAAGGTAAGTTAGCGATTCTTTGTTCTGGATTAGTCACAATGCTTTCCAGCAGCGTTTTAAAATGCCTCAGCATTCGGGCGATCGTAACTTCATCAAATAAATCTGTATTGTACACAGCTACGCCTCTGAGCCCTTCCGAATCTTCCCACTGTTCGCCGTATCTGCTCCTAAAATTCTCCGAAGCTTCCCACAAATGCAGCTCTAAATCAAAGCGCGTTGTTTGAGTTTCCAAATGAAAAGAACTCAACTTTAATCCTGGCAATTCTAGCTCGTCCACCGGCCCATTTTGCAGACCAAATACCACCTGAAACAGCGGGTGGCGATTCAACGACCGCTCTGGGTGCAATTCCTCGACTAGCTTCTCAAAAGGCAAATCTTGGTGAGCGTAAGCTCCCAGAGTTACTTCCCGCACCCGGCCCAAAAAATCTCGAAATGTCGGGTTTCCCGAGCAGTTTGTTCGCAGCACTAAAGTATTGACAAAAAAACCTATTAATGTTTCAATTTCCCTGCGGTTGCGATTGGCGATCGGAGAACCGACAACAATATCATCTTGTTGCGAGTAGCGGTAAAGTAATGTTTGAAATGCTGCCAGCACTGTCATAAATAAAGTCGCTCCTTCTCGCTGCGAGAGCGCTACAAGTGCATCCTTCAAGTTTTTTGGCAGTTCTAAATATTGAGTTTTTCCGCGATAATTTTGCCGAGCTGGTGCAGGGCGATCGGTCGGCAAATTTAACACAGAAATCCCGTGCAATTGCTGCCGCCAATAAGCTAGCTGAGTTTCTAATACTTCACCTTGCAGCCATTCGCGCTGCCACTCGGCAAAGTCGGCATATTGAAGCGATAATTCTGGCAGGGGAGATGGCTGTTGATTTATCAAAGCTGTATAGATAGCCTCCAGTTCTCGAATTAGCACCCCGATCGACCAATCATCGGAGGCTATGTGGTGCATATTTAGCAAGAGAATATGCTCGGTCTCTGTCAGCCGCAGGATGGTGACTCGCATCAGCGGCCCGGTGGATAAATTGAAAGGGCGAAGAGATTCTGCTGCGGAGAGTTTTTTTGCTTCTGTTTGCCGTTGTGCAGGCGACAAATCTTGCAAGTCTAATACTTTTAAATTAGTCTTGAAAGCCGGAGAGATTATCTGCACTGGTTGACCTGATACCTCTGCAAAAGTGGTTCGCAAAGTTTCGTGTCGCTGCACTATTTCGTTGAAGGTTTGCTCTAAGGCTGTTAAGTTGAGGGAACCAGTTAAGCGCAGTGCTGTTACTACATTATAGAAAGGGTTTTCCGGTGCGAATTGGTCGAGAAACCACAAGCGCTGCTGGGCAAATGAGGCGGGAAAGACAAAGACTTCGCCTTCTGAGGAAATATTCAGTTTTTCTATATCCTTTGTAAAGGAATTGTCATAAATTTCGGAGGCCATATCTGTTGCTCTTGGGGGATGAGATGTGTTAATTTTTGGATGGCGCGGGGGTGGCTTTTTCAGGGTGCGATCGCCTCTTAAACCTTTCGCGAGCAAAAGATCGGAACTGTTAAAATCATAAACCTGGGTGCGGGAGTGCGGCACAAAGGCGGGCAAAAGAAACCGGATTTCTGGCCGCAGCATCAAGTTATCCATTGAGGGGCTAGGAGTGCGACCCCCCAATCAAATTTAGTCGCGGAACGGGCTCTTAGGCTTGTGATTCGAGTGCAATCGGGTGAGTTAGATGCGAGAATTACCTGGAGCAATCCGTGAAGAGGTCATGCTGTAGTATGATTTCTAATTGCACAAAGTGTTCTTGGGGCGATTCCCTACCGGATAGCTTTGCTTCACGCAATTTTCTCACATTTGTAGCTTAGCGACTACTATTGATTCAACAGTGTCTGCAATCTTTTAGAGCCACTCACTAGAAATTGCGACCTGATTTGTCACAATACTTAAGAACACTGAACGTGCAGTTTAAATTAGAGGTTATAGGCTAATGGCGCAGCGGAACGTATACTCGTCAAAGGACGAGCCAGAGGATGCACAATCAGCAGAAGAAGTTCTCCACTCAGTAATGCAAGAACTGGACGCTTTGCATCAAAATGTCAAAGGTCAGTTAAATCAAGACATTACTCGGCTGCAAACTGAAAAAAATCACCTGATTGAAGATATTGAAGACCTCCGGGAGCAATATCGCAAATTGCAGTCTCAGCAAATGGAATCTCTGTCTGGACGATACATTCAGCAGCAGCAATTGTGGCTGAAGCAGTTGGCTCAAGTTTTGGCTCACAATTTGCAGGATTTGTTGGTGCAGCGGTTCAACGAACTCAGCGCTAACTCGGGAAATTCTCTCAGCAGCCCGATTCCCAGCGGCGAGTTCCCGATACCCCTGCCGCCGAGCAACTACGACGAACGAGCCTCGCAGTTGCTGGCAGCGCTGGATGAAAGGATCGATCGCAGTTTCCAGATGCTGGAACAAGATTTAACCAGTTACGAAAGCGAGCTTTCCGTGCGGCTCAACAACATGAAAACCCTGGAAATGCAAGGGGAAGAGCTGTTACAAAATCTCGTAAACCGCATCAGGGAAGAACTCGAAGAAGAAGAAGAATATCTTGAGAATCCTTTCGATGCTCAAGATTCCTATGTCGAGGAATCAACTAATTCTGTTAATTCTGTCCGCCCGCAACTTCTGCAGCCAACACCTGTGGAAACGCCGCGAGAACCCGTGCCACAGCCTTCTTCAGCGCCACCGACGGCACCCGCTAAAGTAGCTTCTCAAGTGCAGACAGGTTTGGTGCTGGCTTTGTCTTCGGCGGTGGTATTGTCGCTATTTAATGTTTGTTTGAGAATTCTGATTAAAAGCAAAAATCCTCGGATGGTTTTTGGGTTGTTTGAATTTCCGGGGGTGGTGACTCCAGGTTTTGGAAATTCTTTGTTGATTTTGTTGATGCGGCTGATCGTGGTGATGGCTTTGATGCCGATATTGGCGACATTTCTGTATCCTTCTGTGTGGAAAGATATTAGACGGTTGTTCCAGTCGGGCGATCGAGCTTTGTGGAGTAAAGTTTTAGGAAGCGCATTTTTTCTGTTTTTGTCTCAGGTTTTGATTTATTTGGCGATCGGCAATATTCCAGCCGGGATTGCGATTACGATTTTCTTTATTTATCCGATCGTCACCGTACTAGGTTCTTGGATCTTGTTTGGCTCTCGTCCCAGCACAGTCGGCTTTTCGGCGATAGTCGGGATTACGGCAGGTCTGATTTTAGCTGGGTGGCCGAGTTTTGCGGCCCCAGCTCCGGGCGGTGGCAATGTCGGGGTGGGAGTCGCGGCTGCACTGGCTTCTGGGATTACCTTTGCAGGTTACGTATTGCTGACGCAAATGGCCGCGGGCAAGCTGCACCCAATTCCTTTTAGTTTAGTTAATTTCGCCGCGATTTTTGTATTTTCCGCCCTGAGTTTGTGGGTGCCGCTGTCGGACAATTTTGCTCCTAAAATCGACCAAAATGTTTGGCCTGGTTTGATTGTGGGAGGCGTTATTTTAGGGGTGCTGACGCTGTTTAGCTATCTTTTGAATAATTTTGCCATCCGCTTTGCGGGGGCCGCCTTAGCGTCAGTAATTGGCACTTTGGGGCCGGCAATGACCGCACTCTTCGGGTTTCTAATTATCAATGAGAAGTTGCAGCCTGTGGCAATTCTCGGCATGGCTGTGGTGACGTTGAGCGTGGCTGCTATGAGTGTGGAACGCATAATGGCTCCTCAGAAGAAGGCTAGTTAAGGCTTGAATTTGGGCGCTCGTCCATTCTCAAACCCGGTTTCTTGAAGAAACCGGGTTTGGGAATGGCGAGACAAGATCGATAGGCTTATTGCATAAATCTTTGATTAATAGGGAAACCGTAGAGGCATTTCAAGATAGGAGAAGGAATGCCTACAATTGGAGTCTAAACAACAGAAAGAACCACTCGAAAACCCACAATACTAGCCTTGCAATCCGGCTGATATCTGAGGCGACACGCGCTGCGACAATTCGGAGGATGATCGTTCCAAGAACCCCCCCGCAACAACCTCAGCGATGAGTCCCCGTCAGACTCCCAAACGCTACCATCAGCAGGCGCACCGTTATAATTATTGTGCCAAGAATCCGCGCACCATTCCCAAACATTTCCGTGGAAATCGTACAATCCGAAAGCATTAGGTTTAAAACTGCCAACATCTGTCGTTTGAAAGCGATAAATTCCCTTCGGCGCTTCAGCGTAATTAGAACTTCCGTTGTAATTTGCTAAGTCGCTGGTAATCGTTTCCCCAAAGTGAAACGGTGTCATAGTTTCCCCCCGGCAAGCATATTCCCATTGGGCTTCGCTAGGCAAGCAATAATTATGACCAGTTTTGCGAGAAAGTCGATCGCAAAACTCCACAGCCTCGTACCAAGATACATTTTCTACAGGTCGATTTGCACCTTTAAAACGGGCAGCATCGGGATTGAGAAATATTTTAATTTCCGGCAGCGCTGCAACTGCTGTCCACTGGGCCTGAGTGACTGGAAATTTGCCAATATAGAAAGATGCTAAAGTGACTGGGTGCTGGGGTTTTTCGTCGCTGTCACCCCGATTTTTTGGGGAACCCATGAGGAAAGTACCGCCAGGAACAGATACCATTTCCAGCACTGTACTGCTACCAAGATGTTCTTCAAAAAAACGCGCTTTGCCCCTGTTAACATTAGTTTCCTTCCCGCGCTTGTCTACTGTCACCACCTGAAATTCAAAAGTGCTTTTGGCAGCGGTAATTCTCTGCGAGGCAGTGTTACGAGGCGGATTGGTGTTGGATTTTTGCCTGGGATTGACAGAGATATTACTATTGATTTGACTGCTGTGATTGAGAGGAATATTTAAAGCAAGTGGCCCTCCCTTTGTCACGGAAGAATTTAAAGCAAGTGGTCCTCCCTTGACAAAAGGCGGTTGGGGAGGTAAAGAATAGAGATTTAAAGCTTTGATTACTTCATCAGCAGATTGATATCTATTTTTGAGATAATCTTGAATTAACTTATCTAAAATGTTTGTCAACTCGCTGCTGACTTTTGTACCGACTGGCAATCGTTCTCTCCAAATCCAGCCGCCATTTATCGGGTCATAAAGGTCATCGGAACCGTCAATTTTTGGCAAGCATTGAGTTAGCAGTCTCAGGCAAGTTATTCCCAAACTGTACAAATCGCTTCCGGGGAAAACTTGACCGCGCATTTGTTCTATCGGCGAATATCCGGGCGTTCCTACCGTCGTGCCTACTTTGCTCATCAGGGAGCCCGTCACTTGTTTGGAAATGCCGAAATCTATCAAAACTAACTCTCCCCGCCCTCCCCTTCGGAAAGCTGAATTCCGAAAATTTCCCGCCTTTGGCAGGGATGAGCTAACAGAGGTGCGCCGCCGCATGATATTCTCAAGTTTGATGTCTCGGTGAATGACATGGCGATCGTGCACAAATTTCAAAATCGGCAAAATATCTGCCAGTAACTGCCAAATTTTTTCTTCGCTAAAAACACCCTGCTGAGTTAATTCAGCCAGTAAAGTTTGCCCCTCAATCAACTCTTGTACTAAATAAAGTCGCTTGTCTTGCTCAAAATAAGCAATTAATCGAGGAATTTGGGGATGTTCGCCGAGTTCATAAAGTCGTTTCGCTTCTTGCTGAAACAATTCTGCAGCTTTTTCAAGTGCTGAGGTTCCTTGAAATTGCGGTACAAACTGCTTGATTACGCAGGGATCGTCCATGCGATCCGTATCTACCGCTTCATAAGTTCTGCCAAATCCCCCTTCGCCCAACAGTCGAATCACGCGGTAGCGGTTTCTGAAGAGAGGCGTGAGGTCGGACTGGCCGCAACTTTGACAGAATTTAGAATTGTCGGGATTGAAAGGATTGGAGCAACTTGGATTAGAACAGTAGAACATATCTGGGAAGAAATGATCTGGTTAAAGTTATGATATCATGTCGTGTTGATTTGTTAGTTGATATTCGGCTGGTAATTTATAATCGGTAATCGGTAATCGGTAATAGTTAATAGGTGGGTATTACCCCTCATTTGTGCGTTCCGAAGATATTCTGACTTGGGAATTATAACTTCCTGACTCGCTCACGATTCTTTAACGCCGGTATTCCTCGCCACATTCGCAAATCAACTGACATCAATCCCTAGATTTCTTAAACATCTGGTGAATCAGATGACATCCGCAGCCTCTCGCATCAAAGCAAAAACCCTAGAATTATCTGCTAAATGTTAGAAAGCAGGTATCAAGATATTTAGAGATAAATCCCGATCGCACTTTTGGCATGGATCTTCCTGTGAGTTCCAGACAACTGCCACATTCAGTTTAATACACGCTTAAACTGGGAGTAAACTGCGATCGGCTGATATATCTAAACTTATCGTTATTGGGGCAATCAATAATCTGTTCACAGATGCCAGTATGTTACAGCTCGGCGATCGCCCAAACCAAAAAGCGATCGCACTCTCCGTATAAAAATAAGACTATAAACTAACAGAGCGATCGCACCGAATTGAAGAGCGATCGATCTACGGTAATAGCGTACCTACGTGCCAAAGTGGATAATGGCTGCGCGGATCGCGATGAACCACACCGCGAGCGTGGCAAATAGGTAAAGGTAGAACCGAAGTATGATGAGATTGAATGTGCAATGGACAGCACTATGCAATGTGCGAAACACAACGAAGACCCACGCGGCGTTTACATACACTGTATCCACCTGCTTTGTGATGAAGAGGTATAGGACAAGTGCATAGAAAAGCATCGGAATCTCGAACAGATTTTTTAGGTTATCCGATGGATTGGATACGCTTGGTGGCGAGATTTGTGCCAGTGCGCCCGCTACAGCAAAATCCTTTTGACCGAGCTTTCTACTGGTGATAAAACTGATACGGCGGATGTACATATACACCCAGACTACGAGTGTAAGAAACACTGTGGCAAAGAAGGGAGTGAAGATGGCATCTTGCGTCATTTATACCTCTCAAATTTGATTGTTTTGATAGTTGCTGGACGATAAAGTGCGCGATATGTGATGTACAAGGCTTGAAGAAACATAGAGTAACGTAAATCCAATTAGAGGATGAAGTATCTTTAGGTGAAGAGGACTTTTGAGATGAATGCTGGCAAATTGTAGTCCAAGCAGCACTGGCAAACTTGCGGCGAGATGTCGTATTCTACGTGAGAATGGGGCGATAAACGACCACCCCAGTAATACTAATGACAGTCCACTGTACCCTCGCACTAGCCAAACATGAATATTCCACCATGCAGGATTATTGAAGTAGGCAACTCCAACTGTCAATAACTGAGCAATTAAGCAGACATTAAAGACTATTGAAGTCGCATAAAAGCCGATCGGCATCCAAGGTGTAGGAGCGCGGTCGATTTCCAAATCTGTTGTCATGTCAATTTGTTTTTGAGACTATAACGGTAATATAATTCGAGTATTGCAATGCTTCTAGACCTCGATCGGGTACTCTTTTTGACACCATGAGCATGACAAGTCCCTTGCAGCTTTTATTTGAAGCGATCGACCAGGTGAAGGATGAACAAGAGCTGCGATCGCAAATCGTGCCCAAAATCGGTGAGTATTTTGCAGCTAAACGATCTGGAATCTTTTTCTTCGATCGACTTCCTTTAGCAGATAGCAATTTTCAGAAAACATTAAAAGTTGCGCTATCGATCGAACATAATCCTGTTGCACGTTATTTAGTGGAGCGCCATGCTCCTGTCCATGAAGCATTAGTGACATCATCACCCAAGGTTTGGACAATAATTTGTCCCCGCCCCGATCATTGGCACGTGATGGCGGGGCCGATTGTCAGTCGCGGTCAATTAATGGGTGTAGTGGGTTGTACGCGCGATCGGTCAATGCCCGCCTTTGATACACAAAATCTAGCGGATTTGAGTGCCATCTGTTTGCATTTGTCTGTTTGGGCTGCAACAGTGCGCGAAGCTAAGCTATCCGGTAGGGCATCGCAACACCAACCTTTCAAGAGCTCACGCCTAACGCCTCGTGAATTGCAAATTGCCGAATTGGTTGCTTTGGGGCGAACCAACGCAGGAATCGGGAGGGAACTTTGGATTACTGAGAACTCAGTGAAGCAAGCTTTGAAGCGAATGTTCCGTAAGCTTGAGGTTTCGTCTCGTGCAGAAATGGTTGCACAGCTTTCAGCGACCAAATATAATTTGCCAAGTGCAAAAAGCTCTCCATCCAACTTGATGCAGAACACCCACCAATAAACTTAACGCTAGAAACCATGAGAGCGATCGCATTGAATTGAAGAGCGATCGCTCTACTGGTATTTTTAATGTATTGAGTATTGCGATCGCTTATCGTCGCAACTCCTTCAGTCCATCAACGCTCGTTTACAAACATCAAGTCCTTGAGTTAAGCATTGTTCTCGCCACTTGCGAGATCTGGGTGCAAACATTTCTACCAACTGGTTTTTTGTCCATTCATAGTTCTGGTCTGACTTACCCCACCAGTAAGCGCGATTCTCCGCCCGCAATGCCTTCAAGACTTTAATCGTTGAGTAAGTGCCAAATTCTGCAGTTAGTAAATCATAGCGACACTCTGGTAGAAGAGCTTGGCACCAAGTTTTTAATCCACCGCGAATTGGATATGACACACCTTCTGTATTGTTCGGTTCTATTGTTTCTGCTCCAAATCGTTGAGCTAGTCTTGAACAAGATTCTGATGTTGCAGATCCGTCAAACAAAAGCTTATAAGTTCCCCAGCGCCCTAAACCTGTGTGGAAATCAATATGCACTACCTCAGAAGCATTACCAATCCATTGGGGCAAATTGCTAGCTAGAATCTCTTGAGTTTTGGATGGAGCATGACCGCCAAAAAACAGCCCCTTTGGAAAATCGTATTGCCCTACAGGAAAAGTGTTTTTCAAACTCGTCATTCCATATCTCCAAATTAGCCAAAGAGCTTGAAAAATATAAGGTTCAAAGCGTGATGGCGACGACGTTGGATTTAGAAAGGAATTGAATTTAGGATAAAGCTTTGGGCTGCCATCAAAAAATTCTTCAGATAATAAAAAGTTACGGTTTAAGTCTATGTTGTTTTCATTCCAACGTCGTCGCCATGCAAAACCATAAGGATTCAGAGCATGAATAAATATAACCTTAAAATCAGGTGACAACGATCTGAGAAGTTGGTGATTTTCTAACAAGGTAAGTTGAATTGCAGAGCCCAGAAAGCCTTCTACTCCATGCAAGCCACTAGAAATGACTACACATCGTCGTGGGTTGGAAGAACCACCGATAGCCACATCAATAGTTAATTCTTCACCAGTTGGACTAACCCGATCGATTGGATAGGCAGTGTGCTGATAACCGACAGATGAAGATGCTGCTCGAAATCGCTCTCGTGCCGTAATGTAGTTGGGTGAAAATGCTTCTGAATAGCTCATAAATCTTGATTGCCCACCAGTAAGCTTACAACTATGGTTCAACAAATAACTCAGAGCTTATAACTATTAATTATACTGTAGTTGCTGTCTAACACTTCGATCGCCCAAACCAATATCACACTACCCATAGGACAATAAGGCTAGAAACTCAGAGAGCGATCGCACCGAATTAAAGAGCGGTCGCCCCCAGGTAATTTTGAAGTATTGGGTTTTGCGATCGAGTGTGGGAGACTACCATTCATCAAATGAATGATTAAATATTATTTTGTAGTTTGGGGCAGCAATTGATTTAGTGCACCACACAAGTATCGCTTCACCGTGTCTTTACTTGCACCCACCCCACTGGGAAGGGTAAAGATCATCTCAACATTTAATAGATTGCCGTCCATTGAGGCAAATACATCAATTGGCAAAGCACGTTGAAATGCTGTGGCGGGATTTTCAGCTTTCATTACACCTAAGTTCATATCCGTGCTGAGAGTCTTGATTCCCTCGCGGGCCAAAATTGGTCGTAATTGGGAAAATGCTCTCTCTATCGATAACCCCTCAACCTGAACACGTGCAGAAAAGGCGGCACCATTCAAAAAGTCCCCCTTTTTTTGAAAGCTTTCCTCACAGGTTGTGGCAACAGCGGGGGTAGCTAAACATATGAGAGCTAGAGTCAAGACAAGTGATCGCATATTAGCTTACTTATAATAATGAAACAATCATCAAGATCGTGATGCACCATTATAGGATAATTTGGCAAGTAATGCAAATGCCTTCGATGGTTTTTAGTATGAGTTGCAGTCCGGTTAGTATTTGCTGTTATTCTAGAACTAGAGCAACTAGAAGAATTAAGGGTAAAGACTAAAAGGGCGATCGTACTGAATAGAAAATCGATTTAATCTGTGGTGACATTTAAATTGTCTCTCAAAATAATTAAAGTCTTGTGGGGATTAGGGTCTGGGCATCCCTACCGCCCTGAATATACAATTTAAATGCGTGACAGCTTCAGGCTGGATGCTCATTTCTCAACAACATTTAGCTCACTTCATGTAGGTTTGTTTGTAGCTCATCTAAAGTTATCCGGGAGAATTGGCTCTCTCAAAAATCGGTAATATAGGCTACAGATAAACCAGTCTCATGCTCTTCCGATCGACCGGACTGAAGGTTCTGATAAAGTTAAACTTAAACAGCTTGACTTCCAAGCAAAATCGAATCAAACTAAGTTTAGTATCTATCAACCACTCTATGTAAAATCATTTAGATAGACGCTCCATGACACCAGCTAGAGAGCCAGCAATATTAGTATATCCAATACGGCTCTCCAAAAGTCTAGCATTTAGATATTTCGCAATCACATAATCCGCAGCGTGTAAACCATTTTCATCAACTTTATAGTCGCCTGTTTTTTTATCAATGATGACCATCTTGCCAACATTTTCTTCTAAGTCAATTTAGGGGTGGAGGCTGCTTTCATACAAATGTTTCGCACGACGCGGGACTTCTGCACGACTCACAAGGATTATTTACATACATTCCATTTTTGGTAATTTTTGATACTGGTACGGAAGTAACCTGTATTACGAGAATTCACCATGTTTCTGGAGCTAGTTGTTAGGTTTTATCTGCGTGATACATAGTCAGTGGCGCTGCAAGTTTGGCAGCAGCGTCGGGAGAACGAGTATTTGCTGGTTCCGATCCGGATCACCTTTAACTTATTTCATAATCGCATCTTGCTCGCTTACAGACTAGGTGTTCAACTTAGCGATGATCGGACGCTCAAGTAACTAAGTTCTGGCTAGCACACCCTTACAATAGACCTCTTAAAAAAGTACGCAAGGCGATCGCGAGCTGTACACTGTTAAAATCAACGATCGCACCCGGTCGAATTGCTGCAAATATATTGTAGTACGATATATAATCCTAAGTTAGAATAATTCAGGCTCAGACACATAATCAGCTACTGGGATGTAAAAAACCTAAAGTCTCAAAAAACTTGAAGCCTCTGTGCCGAGTACGTCCAGAGAACTTTAAACAGATGCTTTAGGTAGTGCGATCGCATAATGTATCTGGATGTGCTTGTCCAAGCCCCAATTCTTGCTTCTCCAACTCCAGCAGAGGTATTATAATTATAATTAAACATTAGATCGTGATGCACATTAGCATTGAATGAGCGGAGAAAATATTGGCACTTGCTAACAAGCTCATTCCCTGCTCGTTTGAATTTTCCCAACAGACCCTCCAACATCGCTGTCTCATATTCTCATCCATCAATTCCACATCCGAATAATCGAACTAATCGAAAAAACGAATATGAAAACCACGCTGCCCGGTTACAAACTCTTATCGTTGCCCCTTCATGAAGGGGTCAATACAGTTATTTATCGCGGCGTTAGGGAGTCCGAGCTAACTCCGGTTATAGTAAAAACCCTTAAAGCCGAGTATCCCACAATAGAAGAAATCGCGCGGTTGAGGCATGAATATAAAATCCTCGCAACTCTGGACATGGCAGGGATTGTCAAAGCTCACTCTTTGGAAAAGCATAATAACGGTCTGGCGCTAATATTAGAAGATTTTGGGGGAAAATCTCTGAAAAACCTAATGGTAGCTAAACACCTTGAAATAAGCGAATTTCTAAGTCTGGCAATTCATTTAGCCGAGACCCTAGCTCAACTGCATGAAAATAAGATTATCCATAAAGATATTAAACCGCAGAATATCATTATCAACTCCAAAACAGATAAAATTAAAATCATAGATTTTAGCATTTCCACTTACCTAGAGCGAGAAAACCAGATCCTCAGCAATCCCAACTTGCTAGAAGGCACCCTTGCCTATATGTCCCCAGAGCAAACCGGGCGGATGAATCGCTCAATTGACTACCGCACCGACTTTTACTCATTAGGGGTCACTTTTTATGAAATTCTGACTGGAAAGCTGCCGCATCAAGCCAGCGACCCCCTGGAATTAATTCACTGCCATATCGCTAAAAGACCAGTGCCACCCCATGAGCATATCGCTGAGATTCCCCAAGCAATTTCTGACATCGTAATGAAATTATTAGCCAAAACCGCTGAAGACAGATACCAAAGCGCCCTGGGGCTAAAAGCTGACCTAGAAATGTGCCGTCATCAACTGCAAACCCATGGGAAAATTGGCAACTTCTCAATCGGTAAGAGGGATAAATTTGGACAATTTCTTATCCCGCAAAAACTCTATGGCCGCGAGCAAGAAGTAGCCACTTTGATGGAAGCCTTTGAGCGAGTCTCCGGCGGAAACAGCGAAATGATGCTAGTGAGCGGCTACTCAGGAATTGGCAAATCTTCCTTAGTGAATGAAGTTCAAAAACCCATTCTTCGGCAGCGCGGCTATTTTATTTCGGGTAAATTTGACCAATTAAAGCGAAATATTCCTTATGCTTCTTTGATTCAAGCTTTCGCCGGCTTGATGCGGCATCTGTTAACAGAAAGTTCGGAAAAACTAGCGATTTGGAAACAGCAACTTTTAGAAGCTTTAGGCTCAAATGGCCAAGTCATAGTAGATGTCATTCCCGAAGTCGAACTGATTGTCGGGCCTCAAGGAGCGGTTCCGCAATTGGGGTCATCTGAATCCGAGAATCGCTTTAATCGCGTGTTTAAAGAATTCATTCATATATTTACTAAACCCTCACACCCGCTCGTCGTCTTTTTGGATGACTTACAGTGGGCAGATTCGGCATCGCTCAAGTTGATTCATCTGCTTATTTGTGACCCGGACAGCCAATATTTACTGCTGATGGGAGCCTATCGAGATAACGAAGTAAGTCCGACGCATCCGTTGATGCTAACGTTGGATGAGATTCAAAAAAATGGGGCGGTTGTAAATAATATCACTCTCCATCCTTTGGATATTGGCAACGCCAGCTTGCTGGTAGCCGATACCCTGAATGAGTCTTCTGTTGCGAGAAACCGGGTTTCTGAATTGGCCGAGCTACTTTTCAATAAAACCCAGGGCAATCCTTTCTTCTTGACTCAGATGTTCGCTACTCTGCATCAAGAAAAGCTATTGACCTTTGATTTCAGTGCTGGGTGCTGGCATTGGTCATTGAACCAAATTCAAGCGGTAGGCATCACGGATTATAATGTCGTCGAACTGATTGCCCGAAATATTCAAAAACTACCGGAGGAGACACAGGATGTCTTAAAATTAGCAGCCTGTATAGGAGACAAATTTAATTTAGACGTTCTGGCTATTGTCAAGGAAAAATCTCAGTCGGAAACGGCAACTGATTTGTGGGAAGCACTTCAGGCTGGCTTGGTTTTGCCCCTGAGCGAAGCCTACAAAATCCCTCTCGTTTTTACCTCCGATGAAATGAGCAGGGAAGTAAAGGAGAGAATAGCTTTAGATTCTCCTCTGCTATCATCCTCACCTGCCCCTTTGCCTTACAGCCATAACGCGCCTATCGCTTACAAATTTCTCCATGACCGCGTGCAGCAAGCGGCGTATTCTCTTATTCCGGAATCTCAGAAACAACAAACCCACTTTAAAATTGGTGAACTGCTACTAGAGCATACTCCAGCAGAGGAGATTGAAGAAAATATCTTTGAGATTGTCAATCAGTTAAATGTTGGGGCTGACTTCATCACCAATCAGGCAAAAAAAGATCGTCTAGCCCGATTAAATTTGATAGCAGGCAAAAAAGCTAAGGCAGCAACAGCTTATGAAACTTCCGCCAGACAACTACGGGTGGGGCTAGAACTCCTCAGGGAAGATAGCTGGGAAACTCAGTATGACCTGACGTTTTCTCTGTATGCGGAAGCGGCGGCGGTGGAATTTCTAAATATTAACTTCGAGCGCGCAAAAATGCTGTCTGAGGAGGCTCTCAAGCACGCGAAAACTCTGCTCGAAAAAGTCAAAGTTTATGAAATCCAAATGCAGTTTTATTCCTTGCAAAACCAGATGCAAGTCGCGTTAGATATCGGGCTGCAAGTTCTGGGTATGCTGGGTGTCTCCCTTTGTCCAGAGCCTCCACAAGAGATGAATACTGAGGCCTTAGCTCATCTGCCAGAAATGACGGATCTCAATAAGCGGATTGCTATGGGGATATTATGGAAATCCGCCCCTCTTGCTCATCATGTGACTCCTGCCTTATTTCCCGAATTCCCATTTACAATGATTCATCTTTGTATTCAATATGGTAATTCACCCCAAGCTGCTTCCGGCTATGGGATTTATGGCTTATTTTTGTGCGGGCCTCTGGGTGAAATTGAGGTAGGATATCGATTTGGACAGCTAGCTTTAAATTTGTTGGCTCGATTTGATGCCAAGGAAATCAAATCTCACGTCTATGTAGTTTTTAATGCTCATATTAGACACTGGAAAGAGCATGGGAAAGAAACCTTAGCACCATTGCTTGAGGGCATTAAAAGCGGTTTGGAAACAGGAGATTTAGAATATGTTGGTTATAATTCTATCTACTATTGCGATCATATACTTTTTACAGGCCAACCGCTGGAGTTTGTGGGTCAGAAGCAGGTGCAATACCTTAATTTACTTCTAAATCTTAAACAAGATTCCCATATTCGTTATTTAAAAACATGGAGACTAATGGTATTACAATTACTCGCCGCCCCTGAAGAAGAATATATGATAAAAGGCGAAGTTTTGAATGAAGAAGAAATCCTGCAACAGTCAATTGCCGACAATAAACATATGTTTATTTTTGTTGCTCACCTGACAAAATTAATTCGATTTTACTTGTTGAAAGATTACGCTCAGTCAGTGAAAAGCGCCCGCGAATCAGAAAAATACAAAGAAGGTGTACCTGGGCTGATGAGTAGTGTCGAACACAATTTCTATTATTCTATGGCTCTGCTAGCTCAATATTCAGAAGTTCCCAGCAGCGAACAAGAAGAATTCTTGAAGCAAGTGGCGAAAAATCAGGAAAAAATGCAGGAATGGGCTGTACATGGGCCGATGAATTATCAACACAAGTACGAGTTAGTGGAGGCAGAAAAAGCACGAGTCTTAGGAAAAATTGGCAAAGCGATGGAGTATTATGACGCTAGCATTCAAGGAGCCAGAGAACAGGGATACATTCAGGAAGAAGCCCTAGCTAATGAACGCGCTGCCGAGTTTTATTTCTCTCGCGGCCGGGAGAAGATAGCGGAGATTTATTTGACGGATGCTTACTATGGCTATGTTCGCTGGGGAGCGAAGGCAAAAGTGCAGGATTTATCAGAAGAATATCCTGAATTTTTCTCGCGAATACTGACGAAAGAAGCCCCCAGCTTCGACGTATCGCGGACGACCAGCTCGACGACTACGGGGAGTTTTGCAGCACTGGATTTCGCCTCTGTGATGAAATCTTCTCAAGCTATTTCTGGCGAAATTGTTCTGGAAAGTCTGCTTTCTAAGTTATTGAAAATTGCGATGGAGAATGCTGGGGCTGAAAAAAGCTACTTAATTTTAGAAAAAGATGGTCAACTGGTGGTAGAAGGCACGGCAAGCATAGATAATGATGAGGTCCTAGTGCTGCAATCCACCCCGATAGAAACTACTCAGAAATTGCCCTTTTCTATTCTCAATTATGTGGCTAGAACTCAGCAAAATGTGGTCTTAAATGATGCCAGTCGGGAGGGACTTTTTACCATGGATCGCTATATCGTCAACGCCCAACCGAAGTCGATTTTATGTATGCCAGTCGTCCATAAAGGAAAGCTCATTGGTCTGCTTTACTTGGAAAATAATCTGACAAGGAGTGCGTTTACTCCCGATCGTCTGGAAGTTTTAACTGTGCTCTGTTCTCAAGCGGCGATTTCCCTGGAAAATGCCCGACTCTATGCCAATTTGTCTGAGGCGACTGACAACCTGAAACAAGCCAATGAGCAATTAGAAGATTACAGCCGGACTTTAGAACATAAAGTGGAAGAGAGGACGCAGGAACTAAAGGAAAAAAATCTGCTCCTGAGGCAGGAAATTCGCGATCGCGTGCAGATAGAGCAAGCTCTGCGAATATCAGAAGCGCAATTAAAAAAACAAGCCGAACAATTAGAGCTTTCTTTCCAAGAACTCAAGCGCACCCAGACCCAGCTAATTCAGACGGAGAAAATGTCCTCCCTCGGACAGATGGTGGCCGGGGTGGCCCACGAAATTAATAACCCGATTAACTTCATATATGGCAACCTGAGTCACGTTAGGACATACAGTGAAGACATACTAGGACTGGTGAAACTCTATCAAGAACAATACCCCTATCCTACAGCAGCGATTGTTGAGGATATTGAGGCAATCGAATTAGATTTCTTGATGGAAGACTTACCCAAAGTGCTGGATTCGATGAAGGTGGGGGCAGACCGAATTCGCGAAATAGTCCTCTCCCTGCGAAACTTCTCGCGACTGGATGAAGCGGAAATGAAAGAGGTCGATATCCATGAGGGCATCGATAACAGCCTACTGATTTTGCAGCACCGACTGCAAGCTAAATTAGACCAGCCTGCTATTCAAATAATTAAAGAGTACGGCCCGCTGCCGCTGGTGGAGTGCTATGCCGGCCAACTGAACCAGGTGTTTGTAAATTTACTGGCGAATGCGATTGACACTCTCAATGACCAAAGGGGGCCGCGCACGATCGCAATTCGCACCTCAGTGGGGTATGGGGAAGAAGAAAAATCCCCGATTTCCAATCCCCCCCTTGCCGAAAGCTCTACAATTTCTTCGGTTGAGGTGGATTCCCACAACCTCGCCCCGACCCGGAAAGCTCCCCAATTTGTTGTGATTCGCATTTGCGACAATGGCCCTGGTATGACAGAGGAAGTAAACCGGCGGTTGTTCGACCCGTTCTTCACGACGAAACCCGTAGGGAAGGGCACGGGTCTGGGGCTGTCAATCAGCTACCAGATTGTGGTAGAAAAACACCGCGGACAGTTGAAGTGTGTTTCTCATCCCGGTGAGGGGGCAGAGTTCATCATTCAGATTCCTATTCGACAGGCTTATCAAAAATTGGCTTTGCAAAGCCAAACCTGATGAGTAGTTGTTATTGGTATTTCCATTCGTCTCTCTACAGGACTAAGTTGGAGGTATAGAATGCGATCGCAAATTAGATTTCAACCGGGGAATCTAGAACTCACACTTCACCGTCCAAGGATTGGTCGTACCCGCAATCTCTCTTCAGTTCCAATTAGAATCTCCAACGATTAGCCTTTATTTGATTACAACCTGTAGCTTATAAGGACTTACGCTTCAGGGGGTAAGATTGTGAGTCCATATTTGGGTGCAGTCGCTAGCAGTTTATCGATCGCAGCTTGATCCGGCACAGGTGGATTGAGCGGATCGGCTACAGGTCTCCCAACTTCAGCAAAAAACATCTCCAAACCAGCAGGTGTTATCCAACACAACATTCGCGCTCGCGCCGTTCCAGTATTTTTTAAACTGTGTTTTTGTCCCCTGGGAGAATGTAAGAACGTACCGGGTGTTGCCAAAATAGTTTGGTCATCTAAGCGAAACTCGACTTCACCCTCAAGAACGTAAAACGCTTCATCTTCACGGCTATGAATATGGGGAGGCGTACCGACATCAGGATTACATAAAATCTCAATCAGCGCATATTGCCCCTGAGTGTTCTGCCCCAATGCCTTGAACGTGACAGCATCACCGGCAACTGTCAAAACATCGCCTTCGTGAGGCATCATGACTATTCCTTGTTGGTTTAAAGTCATCTGAGCTCCTCGTTTCTGCTATACGAGCGGTGTACAAGTAGAGTTTTCGATTTGAATTTAGTGGAATTACCGCCTAGTTTTGGGGCTATTTGAATTACCACTTCACTCATAAGAGCGGGCGATCGCATTAAGTTGAAGTATACAATGCGCGAGCGAAATCAACACATCTGCACTTAGAGCTTCTTGAAGTATCTGGCGACTGGGAATAGCTCGAAGCCCACCTTTTCATAGGTGTGACGGGCTCTTTGATGACCTGGATCGCCCCCAGTCTCAACCATAGCAATAGACATCCCCGCATCTTTCATCCAACCGAGAGCGAATTCTATTAAAGCACTACCAATGCCGCGACCTTGAAAGTCTGGATCGACAGCAACCATGTAGATTTCACCCATGCTGTCCTCTGAGTGTAGTTTCACAGCTACAAAGCCCACAGTAGAACCTGCATCGATCGCAACCCATACATTCGTGTCTTCCGCAGCACAGACATCCTCCACAGCTTTTTGCTGGCTCACACGCCAATGATTGGGATAGAATGCTTGGTAAACATCAGCGTTCATCGCCTTCTGAATCGAATCAAAGACCGGAGTCCAGGCCCTAAGTGAAAGACGAATAACAGCATCAAGGTGGCAAGGGTCGTAGGGTTCAATTTGCATTCCCACATGAACTCCTGTTAACTCTGAAAGCTGGCGTTGTTGAATAGAGGTATGAATTTAAGATTTCCCAATACCTATAAGCGAAAAGTTGATTCATACCGTGAATCAGCAAAGCCCAAAGTTTTATCATAGCTTAGTCTGCTGCAAGTGCTGTGTGCGCTCAAGAGTAGTGCTAAAAATCTCACTAAATCTAACTATCTGCACGCTTGTAATTAATCACTAAATCTAACCGGGATAAAGAACTTGTCGCTGATTCCCGCACATAAGAATCCACCGATTCATCATTCGCAAATGTGGTCAGAACTTCTACACAACGTCGATCGCCCAGCGAAGCAAGAGCATTCACGATCGCCACCTGTACCGCCACATTATCCGTTGTTTTGAGCGACTCCACCAAAATCTCAAAAGCAGAGGAACCCATCTGCCCCAAGGCCATCACTGAAGCAATATTAACCACAGGATTCGGATCGTCGATCGCCTTTTTTAATCCCTGCAAGCCTGCTTCAGGAAACGGCAACTCTGGATAATTAATCGCAATTTGTGCCAATACCTTCGCCGCACTCCCTCGCACAGTCACATTATCACTGTTTAACAATGCGTCCACCACCGATGGCACGGCATCTTCACCAATCACGCCCAAAGCTTTTACGGCCGCCCGACGATAGGTGACATCTTCTTCATCTAAAATGCCCACCAGTCGAGAAATTGTATTTTCATCGCGGGAATCGGCAATTTCAAACATTGCCCGATCGCGCAGATGAGGATTCGGGTGTTTTAGTTGTTCAAACAAAGCATCTGTTGTCATGGTTTTGGTGGTTTTATAGCAGTTGACAGTTGATAGTTGACAGTTGTATGGCGGTTCAAGCGCGTGGTGAGGTATGCCCTATGCCCTATGCCCTATGTCCTATGCCCTATTAAGATAATTAGGATGTTACCGAAGTATGAGCATCTACTTTAGCTCTAACCAACCAATCTTGGTCAGCCGCAGCAATTTCATAACCGCTGACATCACCAAGTTTTTCTAGTGCCATTAATGCAGCATACTTCAAATCCCAGATTTTAGTTTTCAGACAGGCTTTCAATTCTGGAATAGCACGTTGTTCTCCCAGTTCCCCCAGGGCGATCGCTGCCGCTGCACGGGATTTCTGAAACTGCGGTTGGGGGTGATGCAAAGCTTCCAATAACAAATCGTAGGCTGGAGAATGTTTTAACCAACCAAACAATTTTACCACATGAAAATGCGCTCCATAGTCATTATTTGCTTCTTCAGCAAATGTAGCAAACAGGGCGGCTGGTGCGTCCTCTGAGTAATTTTTCAGTATCGTTTTAGCTGCTAAATAGCAACGTCCAAAATCTGTTTCGTATAATTGGCGAATCAAAAACGGTAAGTCGGGTAATTTTTCATAACTATGCACTAGATCTAAATCTGCTGGATAATCTCTTAATGTTTGTTCCAAATGGGGTTTAATAGTAGCAAATGTCAGGAAGTTGTCAGCAATTCCTGCTTCGGCTAACATCCTAATTCCTCTGAGGCGAAAGACTAAAGATACCGGACATCTGGCAATATTTGGAATTGCATCGTAGTAACGCGCATCTATCAAATCCTGAATAGATAATCTGCGCCCAAGGACATTTTTGTGCTGCAACATCGCGACAACTTTTCCCATTTGAGAAAAGTCTCTGGTTAAGCGACAAATTGCGGCGATCGCAGCACTAGCAGTCGGCGGATCAGTATCATCGACAAACCTGCGAATTCTGGCTACGGCTGGCTGATAATCTAATTTAGTTAGGGTGTGGATAATTACCCGGTAGGTTTGTCCCGGTTTGTCCAGCAATTGAGCAACTTCTGCTAAAATATCCGGATCTTGAGTGCCAATTTCGCCGATCGCCCAAACAGCATTTTCCACCGTGTAGCAGTCATCATCCGCCAGACAGGTGCGAATCACCGGCAATGCTTGCACAGCTTGCAGTCTTCCTAATGTTTCCACCGATTTGCGCCGCACAATCCGGTTTTCCAGCACCGGATCGGTTTGTTGTACTGCTCGCATCAGTGCTGCGATCGATCGATCGCTTGAGAAATTGATCAAGTGGGAAGCAGCTATGTAGCGGGAATCCTCTTCGCCGATTTGGGCTTGGGGCGTATCTAAAAGTGCGATCGCCTGGTCTTCCGTTAAATTAAAAAAACTAAAAAAGCGTTTATCCATAAAATTAGCAGTCTGCAATAACTATAATATGATATGCCTATTAAAATACAATAACAAGCCTAGGAATTCTTTACCCTTACCTCACCAAAATTGGTAAAGCAATGAGCCAAGAGTTCCTAGACTTGTCGGGGTATCAACTACCCACTTGCGACATTACAAACCTGCCAATTAATTAGGACAGGGAGTTGATCGCGTAGTCGAGGAGAGCATTGTACTCGGTCAAAGCTTGAGCGGACATATCGCGAGGAGCGCAACCGCGATTGCGAGCAAAGCTTAATGCTTCAACGTAAGGAGCAGTCGGCAAGCCCAAAGCACGATAAACTTCGCGTTGACCAGCAATACCCCATTCGTCCAGAGGGCCTGTGCCGCCAACAACTAAGCAGTATTGGACCAAGCGCAGGTAGTGCTTGATGTCACGATGGCATTTTGCTTTGAAAGTATCGGTGGAGTTAGCTTGACCGGATTCGTTCAAGTAAGGATACTTTTTGATGCAAGCATCATAAGCTTCTTTAGCAACTGCGTCGAGGTTGTTGCCTAGTTTTTCTGCAGCTTCTAAACGAGCAGCAGAGCGTTGAATAGAACCTTGAACTGATTCTAAATCTGAGGTGCTAGGGAAGCGGCCTGCTGCATCAGCAGAGGCAATAGCTGTGGTGAGAACTGATTTCATTTCCTAAAACTCCTAAAGTGATTTTGATGACAGTGAGCGTAGTTTCAATTTTGCTGAGCCAATTGCGATTAGCAATGGACTAGCTCAGTGCAGAAATGATGCGATCGAAGTAGCTGGAAGCTTCAGCAACGAGGCTAGCACAACGATCTTCTACTACAGGACTGCCCATTTTGCGGAGCTTAGCACCAGCAAATTTTTCGCTAGGATTGTCTTGGATGTGAGCAGCGGCTTGAGCCTTCATGATTTGAACGGCACGCACGGTGGAGGTGGTGGGCACGCCCAAAGCTGCGTAGGTTTCTTTCAAACCATTCAAGCAACGGTCATCAAGAACAGAAGCATCACCAGCCAACAAAGCGTAGGTTACATAGCGCAAAATGATTTCTGCATCGCGCAAGCAAGCAGCCATGCGGCGGTTAGGATAGCAGTTACCACCAGCTTGAATCAAGCCTTGGTTTTCGCAGATCATACCGGCAACAGCATCAGAAACCATGCAGCTAGCATTGCTGGCGATCGCGTTTACAGCATCCAAGCGTCGGTTGCCGTTGGCAACGAAAGCTCTCAGGGCACTAATATCACCGACGGTGGAGGTGCTGGCATCGGCTGCAACTACAGCTCTTGAAAAAGCGTCAAGCATTGAGTTCTCCTTAACTTAGAAAAATTATTTCTGATCTCAGTTGGTCAACTTGGTGACGAACTTAATGGTTTTGAATATATCTCTGGGGTGTTGCCTCTGTCTCATTCCTGAGAAACAAAGTAACAATTTGTTACTTTTGTCGCTAAAAGCACTTTTTTTTCGTGGACAGGGGCGCAAAAAGTGGAGTTCTGAAGACAAGAATATTTTGGCTCTTGCCCCTGTACAATATTTTCCATGAACCATATTAAGCAGTTTGTTGAAAATTCTCTAGGACGGTGGCGATCCCAGCGCAGCGCCCATCATTTGACTTTCAGACACTTTGAAGCTGTGCAGTCAGTCATTGATATCGTTGCTATCTCACCGGGCGATCGGGCAGTAATGGAACTCTGTCAATTGTATAATGTTGACCCATCCCAAGCAGTAATGCCTTTTCAAATGAGTTGGGAGGGTGAGTCAGATTGGGATGAGAATTCTGAGGTTAAGGGGAGTTGTATTCTTGTACCAATCCCCGATCCAAATGTACCTAATCGAGGTAAGTTATTACGAGATCAAGGTTATGCTGAAACTATTGCCGCAGCAGGTGACTATCACATCACAGAGGATGGAACTTTTGTGCTTTTGACTAGCTACGAACACGCCGCAGCGGAAGAAAAAATCTGGTTTGCTAATCCTAATTTACGGTTTCGTGTTTCCCTAATTAAAACCAGTGGAGGAAGTGGGGTAGTAACGGCATCATTTTCCTCAGAGATTCGTTCGCTGTCAGGGAATTAGTGAATTGCTAATTGCTATTAATCAACTTTATTCTACCTTCTTCTTAGCATATGAATTCAGTTAAAAGCAATGATTTAATCACTTTAGCTCAGTGGATGGCTGGGGATTTTAGTAACTATCAACAATCCTTTGATAACCCACAACAATTTGCCCATATTCGGATATTTTTTCGTCCCTTACCCTTTGAATTTTTCAATGCCATTGGCTTTTACTCTGAACAGGTTTACGACCACGATCTGTGGACTCCCTATCGTCAGGGAGTTCATCGCTTAATTGACCAGGGGGATCAGATTTATATTGAAAATTATAGCCTCCAAGACCCCATACAGTATGCCGGAGCCGCACGAGAATTAAGCATTCTCAAAACTATTAAACCAGATAGTCTGCAACGACGCTATCACTGTTCCATGATTTTTAAACGAGACGGCGAAATGTTTCGAGGCGGTGTGGAACCAGGAAACCTTTGTCTCATCGAAAAAAGAGGTTGTTCCACCTACCTAGTCAGTGATGTCGAAATTACAGAAACAACTTGGAGGAGCCTCGATCGAGGTCTGGACGTAAATACCCATCAACAGGTTTGGGGGTCGGCTTTTGGCTCTCTACAGTTTGAAAAGCGTCAAAGTTTTGCTACTGAGTTACCTCACATCGTATAACTTATCGGCTTAATAATTTCAAGTCACATTCGCCATATATTACAATTTTGTATTTTGTAATACAGAATAAATATTGCAATAAAAGACTCCGAACCCAGATTTCCACCTCTTTTTGTAGTACAAATAAGCTCCCCGATCGGATTTTATGTTAAGTTATGTAAAGTTTTTTAATATAACGTCTAAGTATGGTAGTTTCTCATGTAATACAATCGTGGAGAGTTTTTAAATGGTTTTTGGACCTGCATCTCGACTTGGAGTCAGTTTATTTGAAGAAACACCTCGTTTAGAACTAATTCCAGGACGTTCACAAGAAGAAGTAGAAACCATTATTAATGCCGTTTATCGGCAAGTTTTGGGTAATGCTTACGTCATGGAAAGTGAACGAGCGACGATTCCTGAATCCCAATTCAAAAGTGGTGAATTCAGTGTGCGCGAATTTGTCCGCGCTCTGGCAAAATCAGACGCTTACCGCTCTCGCTTTTTTGATACTTGTCCTCGCTATCGGTTTATTGAACTCAATTTCAAACATCTTCTAGGTCGGGCTCCTGATGGCTTAGAAGAAATGAGGGCACATAGCACCATTCTAGATACTGAAGGCTTCGAGGCAGAAATTGATTCTTACCTCGACAGTGATGAATACCAAAATGCCTACGGGGAAAATATCGTTCCCTATTTCCGAGGCTACAAAACCCAGCCAGGACAAAATATGGTTGGGTTTACTCATATGTTTGCTCTCTTGCGCGGAGCTTCCAGTAGCGACCTCAAGGGCAGTCTTTCTGGAAAAACCCCTGTTCTGAATAAATTCGTGATTCAGCAAACCCCCCTACCCATAGTTCCCCCTTCAGGTGGTGCAGTTGGAGATGGTTGGGCATTCCAAGAGTCTGGTATCAATTCACGTACTCGTGCTGGATTAGGCGCCTCAGCAGAAGGCAAAGTTTATCGCATTACGGTGACTGGATATCGTTCTTCAGCAACGACTGTGATGAACCGAGTTTCTAAATTTCGCTCTAGCAATCAAGCCTATCTCGTACCATTTGATAGGCTCTCGCAAGAATATCAACGCATCCACAAACAAGGCGGCGTAATTTCCAGCATCACTGCTGTCAACTAACAACCGCTCAAACTTCTGCCTTAACGACTTGGGGAATTATCTCCCTGAGCGTGTCTTTCGCAATCCCTAATTCTCTGTTTTGAAGCGTTATTTATTCTTAGGAGAAACTCCATGAGTGTCGTTTTAGATGCGCCAGTAGAACTTTGGCCTACCAGCAGCTCAGATGATAAACAGGCAATAATTCGCGCTGTTTACAAGCAAGTATTGGGCAATCCCCATGTCATGGAAAGTGAACGCCTGACTATTGCAGAATCCAAGTTGTGCGATGGCACGATAACGGTACGAGAATTTGTCCGCGCTGTGGCTAAATCTGACTTTTATCGCAGTCGGTATTTTGAATCCTGCGCTCCTTACCGCTTTGTCGAGCTAAACTTCAAACATTTGTTGGGTCGCGCTCCTTTAGCTCAAGAGGAACTTTCGGAGCATATTTGTCGGTGTACGCAAGAAGGCTACGAGGCAGAAATTGATTCTTATCTCGATAGTCCAGAATATCAGGAAAAATTTGGCGAGAATACAGTCCCTTATTATCAAGGGGCAAAAAGTCAAGTAGGACAAAAGCAAGTCGGCTACAATCGCACCCTTTCCCTGTATCAAGGTTATGCAGGAGTTGATAGTGCTTTTACCGCTTCTCGCTTAGTAGATTTTGTGGCTGGTAATAGCGGTAACAAGATTACTTTACCAACAACAGGCGGTCGGATCAGTGCTTACAAAGATGCTACCGAAAAGACATTTAAGATTTTAGTCAAGGGGTCTAAATTTGATAGTCCTCGCCGACTAAGTAACACTGAATATCTTGTATCCGGTGGGAATATGACTCCGCAAATTCAGCGCATTCATCGTGCAGGTGGCAAAATTGTCAGCATCACAGAAGTTGCTTGAGGCATAGAGTGATTAGCGGGTAGAGAAGTAGTAAAAAATTACTTCTCTATCCCTCTCTGAAACAAGCGCGATTTTTATCTTATCACCCTCCCAATTATGAAAGCGATAACGATAAAAACAGATAGTTTTTCTCTGCCTCTATAACAGATGTGTTCGGCTCTGTAAAGCTATTTCAGCCAACAGTAACTTTTTTTACACTCTCAATCAAACTTTAATTAACGTTAGGACAAAAAATGTTCAGTTTAACAGCCACTTTCGTCAGTGACCCAGCAGAAATGTGCTCCAATGCAACGGAAGACGATTTACAAGTCGTTATTCGTGCTGCTTAGCGACAGGTGTTAGGAAATGCTGACCTGATGGAAAGTCAGCGTCTCACCAGTGCTGACTCATTGCTTCGCAATGGTGATATTACGGTGAGTGAATTTGTCAGACAAGTGGCAAAATCAGACCTGTATCAGTCTCTATTTTTTAACACAAATTCTACCTATCGGTTCATCGAGTTAAACTGCAAGCATTTACTTGTCGCGCTCCTTTAGATTTCCGATCGCGTCCAAATTTGTAACGGTCAAGGCTATGAAGTCGAAATCGATTCTTATATCGATAGTGACGAGTATACCCAGAATTTTGGCGAGAATATTGTGCCTTATCCTCGGAGCATTCGCAGCCAAACTGGTATCCAGAATTTCTGGTTTAATTGGATGCTTTCTTTGGTGGGAGGAGCAGCTACTAGCGATAGCAGTAATCAAGCTCAATTAATTGCTACGGTTGTGAGCAATCTGCCTCAGAAAATTCAAATTTATAGCGTTGGTACCAGTGGAGCCTCTAGCACAAATGGTAAACTTTTTCGGATTAATGCTGCTAAGTCTGGTGGTGCTAAGGTCAGAGTGAGCAAGATTCAGTTATGAAGTCAGCTATGCTCAAATGTCTAAGCAAATTAAAAATATTCATAAAATGGGAGGCAAAATTATCAGTATTACTAAAGTTGGCTAAATCGGCCTAGACTTCACCTTTGTATTCGTTTCAGTTTGGTATCTTCTGCTTGCTCAACAGCGAGTTTATTATTCGCTCTTTTTCTTCTATATAACACTTGAAATAAAAATAAATCACTCAGTTTTCAAGCTGAGGATCTGAAAGATGCTACCCCCAATAGCTTGTAAAAAAATTCAGGCTTGGATCAGAAGTCGTCACCTAATTTTTTCCGGTCAATTGCTAGTTTTTGAAACTTTAGACTATCCAGCAGTTGAGCGATTTGAGGAATGTGTTAACAGTCTAGGAGGGTGCTTAATTTCTGTTGAACCAGCCAAACGACTTTGGATGGGAAACCATCGACAAGTGATTCTCTATCAGGCTAAAGCCAGTTTGCATACACCTCATCATGAACTGCGACAATATTGGTTCAAGTACGGCTGTTTTCAAACTCGATTCGATCAAAGAGCTTAGCTATAACAACCGCCAAGGTTATTAATTATTAAAATATCATTGGTTATTTGCATAATTATGAACTTTTTGGTTAAAATAGAGAAAAATTATACTTTGTTGTGGTTATGGATATTCATGAAATCGAAACGTCTCTGAACAATCCTGATTTTCAGTATCGACTCAAGGCAGTTGCAGCTCTCAAGGATTATCAAGCAGAGATTGCCGTTCCCTTGCTTAAGGGCAAACTCGATGACCCGGAATT
This sequence comes from Microcoleus sp. Pol12A5, assembly GCF_036701435.1. Classification (NCBI taxonomy): domain Bacteria; kingdom Bacillati; phylum Cyanobacteriota; class Cyanophyceae; order Oscillatoriales; family Microcoleaceae; genus Microcoleus; species Microcoleus sp. Pol12A5. The sequence goes on along the minus strand of NZ_JAUBQU010000005.1, from coordinate 30,139 downwards.
CTTAGTACGTTCCTTTGTCAGCCGGGCGTTTGGGACGCAACAAACCGCTGAATCCTTCGCCGCATTGCTCCAAATCATGAAATTTGATAACACGCCGAATGTGCGAGCTGAGGCTGCTAATTCTCTGTCGCTGTTTGGTCGATGTGCTGCATCTCATTTAGTCTCGACTTTTTTTCAGGATGACCACTGGTTGGTTCGTCGTAGTATTCTGGCGGTTTTGGTTGATATGGAGTGCGAAAACGAACTCTTTGAGGTCTGTATGGAAGCTTTAGCTGGCGAAGATATGACCACCCAGGAAGCGGCTGTGGATGCACTTGGTACATTAGCCGGAACTAATCAGGAACAGGCTGCACTTTCTCAGTTATTAATGCTGGCTAATTCTGAGTATGAACGTATGCGTCAGCACGTCGCATCTGCTTTACAGCATTTTGATGCTCCGCAGGCTAAGGAAATTTTAGGTCAACTTCGTCAAGACTCAAATCATCGAGTTGTGGCTACAGCTTTAGAAAACCTGCTTTAGACAATAAATAGTAAGGAATCTGATACTGTGAGAGTTGATTAAGCTTGACTAAAAGTTTTTAACTCACTGATTAAATGGTCAAAAGAGAGACTCAATAAATCCCGATCTTCAGAATTAAATTGCTGCAAGCTAACTTCTTTCAACTGTTCTAGTCCACAGAGCATCGCCGAAACAGGAACCCGCAATTCTTGATAGAGTAGCTCCATGTTTTTGAGCCCTTCTTGGCTAGTAAATTGAGGACTGTCACCTGCAATTCCATAGGTGATACAGCGTAGGAACTGCCAAAAATCTCGCCAACAGGCTTCAGCACGTTCGGGAGGATAAAGGTCATTACCAGGCTCAGTTATATCGGGAAAGTCCGCTAATACCTTTTTTCTGGCATCAGCAACAATATTAGGAGCTTGCTCTCGCAATAATCTGGCTTTTTCTAGCATTAAAGAGAGAGGAGGATGAAGATTTTTAATAAGTTCTAACTCTTCATCTGTGAGATATCGACTTTGATTGTCAGCATTTTGAAAAATTGCAATTACTTCATCTGAGTATAAGTTTTTCCAAGTAGCAAAACTGACAATTCTTGCTTGGGGAATTAATTGCTTGGCTCTTTCACTTAATTGCATATTTATTAAATTACACTAACTTAATTTACTAGGATAGACTAAAATTATGAGCGAGTTGGTTAAGATTTATTACAAAGCTAGCCGTTTAATGATGGCTGGTACGCGGTTTTTGTGGGGAATCCTGAGTACACAGCAGATTTGTGTAACGAAATATTACTTTGTTTGTCAAATACAGAGACAAGATTTAAGGTAATCCCGTATGATCTTGTTTTGAGGGAAAGATTGAAGGAGCTAAATTTTAATCTATGTTTAAGCCGTTTCAGGAATTCTTAGAAAAAGAACTGTTTGGACGTTTTGCTCTAGAGAGTCGTCCTATTCCCTCTGGGTTGGAATCGGTGGTGAGTGAAAGAGGAAAAAATCCCGCCACGATTCAAAGTTGGTGCTATCAATGTCCCGAATTGCGAAAGATTCGTTACACTTACATTGATGCTGGAGAAACGGCACAAATTTTCAATAGTGTCATTTATCCGAATTATAATTACGACCTGCCTTTGCTAGGAATTGATTTTTTAGCCTTTGGGCAGAAGAAAATCTTGGTTGTCTTAGATTTTCAACCTTTATTCCGCGATCGAGCCTATATAGACAAATATATCGGGCCCATGAGCGCACTTAAGGAGAAATACAAAGATTTAACGCAAGACTTAGAAATGAAGTTTTACGATGCGAACCAGTATTTTTCTAAGAACTTGCTATTTGCTAAAACAGATGCTGAAACGGTTGTAACTCGTTTGTTTCCAGCCTATCAAGAATATGTCCAGTTGTATTGGCAAATGCTAGAGCAAGCCTCCCCGCTTAACAGTCCAGAAGAGATGCAGCGAATTGTGAAGGCACAGAAAGATTACGACCAGTATAGTGCGGAACGCGATCCAGCATCAGGGCTATTCAGCAGCTATTTTGGGCATGAATGGTCAGAGCGATTTCTGTACGAATTTTTGTTTGAAGATGCTGTTCCCTTAGCAGTTCCAGCGGGAGTAAGATAAGTTCAACATGACTCTTTATCAGCCTTTTTTAGATTACGCTCTCCCAGTTCTAAAAGCACGACTTGACTGGTCGCCCTATCCCATTCCCGCAGGTTTTGAGCGCAAGGAAGCTATAACGGGGAAGGGAAAAAAAGAGCAGTTGGTGGTGACGACAAGTCATGCTTTTAAGTCCTCAAAATTACGCCAAATTCGGGCAGCTCATGTTGAGGGTGGTGATGCTCTCCAGGTACTTAATTTTGTTATTTTCCCCCAGTTAAATTATGACTTGCCCTTTTTTGGGGCGGACTTAGTAACCTTGCCGGGGGGACATTTAATTGCTTTAGATATGCAGCCTCTTTTTCACGATGCCGCTTATCAGAAGCAATATTCAGATTCAGTTTTGCCAATTTTTAACAACTATCAAAAGGAGTTGCCTTGGGGAGGAGATTTTCCTGACGAGGCAAAACCTTTCTTTTCTCCTGCTTTTCTTTGGACTCGTCCCAAGGAAACAGAGGCTGTGCAAACTACGGTCTTTGAAGCTTTTAAGGATTATCTTCAAGCTTATCTCGATTTGGTTGAGCAAGCGCAACCTGTCACAGATAGTCAGCGACTTGGAGAGATTCTTGAGGCACAGCGACGTTATATTAATTATCGTGCTGCCAAAGATCCGGCTAGGGGGATGTTTACGCGGTTCTATGGTGAGGAGTGGACTGAGGAATATATTCACGGTTTTCTGTTCGATTTAGAACGCCACATTCCAGAAGTTCAAAAATCAGTCTAAATTTAGACTACCTGAGAGCGAAGACTCTGAGCTGTATTGTTACGAGTAAAAGCATTCCAAGTTCCTAATTCTTTGCGATCGCGACTACAAAGCATGGCTTTCATCTCTTGGGTTAGTCCTTGTGCTAGGGTAAAATCAGCGCCAGCAATACTATTTAATTGCTCTAAATTTGCCCCGGTTAAGTCAGCTCCTCGTAAATCCGCTCCTTGTAATTCGACTCCAATCAAGATAGCATTTCGTAAATAAGCACCAGTTAGAAAGGCATTCTTAAGACTTGCCCCACTTAAGGCTGCTCCCTCTAAATTGGCCCCAGTTAAATCGGCTCCACTGAGATAAGCACCTCGCAGATTGCAGCCGTGTAAATCTGCTCCTCTGAGGTAAGCTGTATTTAGAAAAGCTCCACTGAGATTGGCTTGGGGACCAATTGCTCCTGAATTTTTGTAATTAAATCCTTCTGGCCAAAGGGTATGAGCATCATATTGAGCTAACTTTAATTTAGCCTCTTGTAGCTGGGCATCGACTAAATTACAGCCCTGTAACTCTGCACGAAAAAGATAGCTTTCTTGTAAATTCGCTCCACTCAAATTGGCATTTCTGAGATTTGCCCTTCGTAAATCAACCCCTTGGAGATTTGCCCCTTGTAAATTGGTTTGACTAAGGTTGGCCCCAATCAAGTTTGATCCAGTGAAATCAATACCAACTAAATCCATCTGGCTGAGGTTTATTCCCGCGAGGTTGCTTTGAGCTAGACTTTTCCCTTGCTGAATGGTTGCCAAGATTTCTGTTGCAGAAAGGGGTTCGGAGAGGAAAGATGAGTGTTGACGAGGTGACATTATGTTTTTCTGAAAATTTATTGATCGAGTTGCTCAAAATTGTCCAGTGTCATTTATCCTAGAATTTGAAGGATTCCAGACTGACGTTTGTTTATTTTTCTTAACCAAAATCAGCTCTGATTCCCAGTTCGGCTAAGCTCAGGTCAAAGCCTAAATCCCCGTTTTTCAATGAGATTTGTCTCAATCCCTCTGATTCCTCTCGCTAAGTTGAAACAGAAATGCTGCTAACACCACCTATGACTATGATGGATTTTTTTCGCAAGAGTGAGGGCGTTTGGTTTACTCAGCGAACAGTCCATAATTTTGATACTGCTGCGGCTGATGAGTCGGGAGAATCCAATGTCATCATTGAAGTTTTGTCAATAGATGATCCCAGACTTTTAGATGTTTGTCAACAGCAGAATGTCGATCCCGCTTTAGTTAGTGGGGGATGCAGTTTTATGTGGCAGGACAATTTAGATGATACAGTTCCGAACCAAAACTATGCTGCTATTCTTTTAGATGTGCCTAATCCTACTAATCCGAGAACAGGCAAGTTTCTGCGAAATCGAGGCTATGTTGAAGGTATTCCGGTCATCGGTGTTTACCATTTTGCGGATGATGGGGTATTGACTATTGAGACGGAATATGAGACTAATCAAGGACAGGAACGCTGTTGGTTTATTAACGATCATTTTCGGGTACGGGTGATGACTGTGCAGATGATAAATGGGGTTAAACAAATGGCATACTGTTCTGAGCGTCGTTGTGTTTCTCACTCTGCTTTAGAAGAGCTGATTGAACACAATCGCTTGAGATTTTCTGGGGTGGGTGTGCTGTCACCTTAAAGCACAAATATCCAGTCTCTTGCCGCAGCTACACACACAGTCAAAATATCCCGGTGATTGAAATTGCGGTAACATAAACAAAAAATATCCAGACGACTGCAATCGCATATACACACAAGGTTCGCCTACGCGGACTAATTATTAAACTCTCAAAGCTATGTCTGAAAACGAAGAATTGAATCCATCGGATAATGATGAGGAAACTGTTGCCACTTCACCAGAGACTAATGTTGAAGAATTGACAGAAGTAATTGCTGAATTTGAGGAATATCGGGAACGTTTGGTTAATGAAACGATGACGGCGGCACAAAAGGCCAAATTACCTCCGAAGGCGGCGATGGCTAAAATTGAGCCGGAACTTGCTAAAATTGATGCGGGATTGGAGAATCTTCGCGCTCAATTGGCAGCTCTAACTACTAATAATTAGGTAATAATTATGGTCAATTCTAATGATCAAGCTGAGGCAGATCCAATTCTATTGGCTCACGAGGAAACCGATGCTTTTCTTCGGGAAGTTACTGAACAAATAGATTTAGATACTTTCGATGCTAATGATTCCAATCTGTTGAAGCGGTTGGTTGAATGTTTGGGCGATACGCGGGGAATGACTCGACTGCGTTTCGCGGAAACTTTGGCTGAAATTGGCGAAGCGGCGACTCCTTTTTTGTTGGATGGTTTGGCAAATCATGTTAATCCGGTTGTGCGGCGTGCTGCTGCTAAAACTCTGACTTTGATTGCCGATCCGACTGCGGTTCCTCATTTAATTCATGCTTTGTTGAACGATGAGGATACGGTGGTTAAGGGTTCATCAATTGGGGCCTTGGCGAGGATTGGGGAGCCGTCTGTGCAGGCTTTGTTGGATATTTTAGGGTCAACTGATCTGCCAGAGAGTACGATCGGTCATGCGGCTTGGGCGTTGGCTTTTATTGGGGCGGGGGCGAAGGAGTATTTGTATCAGGCGATCGCGTCTGATTCGCCTGTGGTGCGCGGTGCGGTGGTGGGTGCGATCGCCAAGGTTGCACAGGAAGAATCGAAGGATGAATTATTCGAGATTTTGGTTAAGTCTCTGACGGATGTTGATGTTGATGTGCGGTGTGAGGCGGCGGCGGCTTTAGGAAATCTGGCTTATAAGCCGGCAATTCCTAATCTGATTGAGTTGCTGGATCGTGGTGATGGGGAAACTCGCAGGGCGGCGGCTTTGTCTTTGATGAAAGTGGGCGATCGGGCTGCGATTGAACCGCTACAAGCTGCATTGGAAAAGGAGTCAGAAGCGGCGATTCAAGGTGTGATTAAGTTGGCAATTTCTCAAATTAAGTAACTAAAAGTATGACTGAATCCGGAACGGGGCGGATGTTGCTTTCTCATAATTTTGATATGCCAGAGGGTGTTTTTCCCACCTTAAGTCGGGAAGAATTTACTCGGGTATTTGCTGAGGGTTTAAGTCAATATCCTGAGATTAAGTGTCGTCAATTAAATCATTCTCATTGGATGGTAGAAGTTTTATTTTCTACTGATGCTTTTTCTCCGCCTCAAGTGGGAGAATTCTGTGCTCTAGCTTTGGTGGATAAGCGGATGAGTCAGGGGAAAACTGATGATTCTTTTCCTGATATTTTGATTTTAGCGGGATTGAAGAAGACGCCTCCTTTGAGTAGCGATGCTGAGGCGTTGCAACCGGGAGAATGGGGGGTGGATGTGGTGGAAACTCAGTCTGCTGAGAGTTTTTTGATGGCGATGGGGTGGGAGGATAAAACGGCTGGAAAAAGTCTTGAGGATGTTTTTAAGGTTGAAAAAAGAAAGGGGTAAAGGGTGAGTTACGGTGGCAGGATATCTTTTTGATTGATACTGTTTTTTATTCTTGAGACTCCGCCCGTTTAAAGGCTTCCCAATAAGCTGTAGCAAACTCAGTTCCCATTTGTAAGACATCAGCTTGATACTCCGGAGCGCTTACCATTTCTGCTGCTAGTGCTGCATCAATTTAGGATGGCTTTAGCGTCGCCAATTCTCGACTCATAGCCCGCACAATAAATTACTCACGACTTTTGGCTTTTCCCTGGTTTACGGGTCGATAAGTGGCTTCTAGTAAATTAACAGGGAGACTGATTTTTGCTTCAATTGTAGGATGCGAAATTCAAGTTACTCCTAACTGAAATCTGAATGTTTTGTAGATCTATATTAACTCTTTTGATCCAAATAGTCATGGGTAAAGTGATCGAGAATGTTTTTAAGGTTGAAAGGAGAAATCGAGCAAGGCTTCAAGGTTGTTTGCAAAGTTGGATATAAGTCCCGAAATGCTGATTTTGACGTTTACCCGGCTAGGATCTATCTCCCGTAGATAAAATCGTCGTTGATTTCGATATTGTCAACTCCTTCTGATTAACAGGAATAAAAATCTCAAACTCCGTCCCTTTTCCTGGCGTTGAAAAACACCTCAGCGTCCCACCATGTTTTTCAGTAATAATCTGATAACTAATCGCCATTCCCATTCCTGTTCCCTTCCCTACAGGCTTTGTTGTAAAAAATGGATTGAATATCTGGGTTTGAATTGATTCTGGAATTCCATTGCCATTATCGGCGATAGCAATTTTAACCCATTGCGAATCTACCACCGAGGTAATAATTGTAATACAACAGGGCTTTTTCTCGATCGAGCAAGCTACCCGTTGAGTATTTATTTCTTCCAGTGCATCAATAGCGTTTGCCAAAATATTCATAAATACTTGGTTAAGTTGTCCGGCATAACACTCAACTAGCGGTAAATCGCCATAGTCTCGAATGACTTTAATTTCTGGATGTTTTGGGCGCGCCTTGAGACGATGTTGCAAAATTAACAGCGTGCTATCAATTCCTTCATGGATATCAACTTCTTTAAATTCTGACTCATCCATCCGGGAAAAATTGCGGAGTGAAAGCACAATCTGGCGAATGCGATCGGTTCCAATTCTCATTGAAGTCAGAATTTTAGGTAAATCATCTTGCAAAAAATCTAGGTCAATATTTTCTGATTCTTTCTCAATTTCGCCAATTGGGTTGGGATAATGCCTTTGATATAGGTGTAGCAAATTTAATAGACTCTCAGCATAATATTGTACATGAATTAGATTGCCATGAATGAAGCCGACCGGATTGTTAATTTCATGGGCTAATCCTGCAACTAATTGCCCCAAGGATGAAATTTTTTCTGTTTGAATCAGTTGGGTTTGCGTTCGTTTTAAATTCTCAATAGCCTGCTCAAGCTGCTGAGATTTGTCTCTTTCTCTGGCTTCACTATCGCGTAATGTGACTTCTATTTGTTTCCGTTGAGCTATTTCGGCTGTGAGTTGCTCGTGGATTTCCAATTGTCGGAATACTTCCTCAAATGTGCTTGCCAAAAATTGAATTTCGTTAGCTGGAATCGTCTTTGGCATAGGAAATATGCCAGTTTTTTTACTTTGAGAAACTGCTTGATTCAAGTCTCGTAAGGGTTGCAATACATTCTTCTGAAGGAGTATCCCCATCATTAACAAAATTGTGATGATGCCAACTAGCAATAACAAAGTTGAGGTAATGAAGGTTCTGTCGGCAGCTTGCTGCATTTGGTTGAGATCGAGTAGCGCGATCGCCACTCCCCGTCGTTGAGATGCGCCAAACAAGGTACTGCTAAAAGGTAGAATTTGTGCGATCGCAGGCTTGTTGTCCACAACGATATCTTGCCCGACTTCAATGCCTGCGGTTGCCGCCCGATCGATCGCTGGCGCGAGTTGTGGATAGATCGAAGTATATGGCTGATTAGTCATATTGTGAGGACTGCGGGCGATCGCCATTCCAGATGGATTAACAATCGCAATTTCCAGCACACCGGGCATCGTGGCAAAATTTTGCACAACCCGTCGCAGAATGGTTTTATTCTCCAACTCTAGTAAGCCTTCTGTAGAAAACTCTAGAGATTGTGTAATTGATTGAGCTCGGTTATGAACTTGCGTTTCTAAGTCAGACTGCATCAGCCGATAGTTAAGTCCCAGAGTTGCCAGTCCAACTGTGGTAATCGACAACCCAACGCTAACCAGCAAGCGCTGCGACAAGCTATGGGAATGCAGGAATTTCGTCATAATTTCCATTCATTGATTGCTGTAGTTACGATCTCAGTGTTAATCTCCACATCCTGACGCGGTATTTTTCCGGCACGGGGGTCAGATTTTAATAGTTCAGCCATTTGAGCCATGGCCTCTGGCAACCTACCAGACAGAAACATCTTCTGCTGCATAGCAATATCACCCTTTCTCAGACCAGCGTAATCTTTAGCAAAAGCCTCACCCTTTTGTCCCAGGTTTTGAGCAACTTTTTGAAACACGACATTAGGCTTTGTTTCCACCGCACTCATAATATCAAACCAAGCCATAATAAATTGCTTCAATTCAGCTTTATTCGCGCGAGTAATAGTTGACCGAGAAACCAGCATATCAATGACCAAACTATCAACTTCCTGAGTGGTGTAAATGATATTACCCTTAATATTTTGAGCCGTTTCGCCTAGAAGAGGTTGCCAGATCACGGCTGCATCTAAACCTTTCTTCTGCATCAAATCAACCGCTGTTTCATTGGAAACATCCTCAATCTTGACGTCTTCGGGTTTAATCTGGTGCAACTTCAGCGCTTCCAATAAAATCAGATGATTCACTGTTCCCAGTTTCGCTCCGACTCTTTTACCGCGAAGGTTTCCCACTGACTTGATTCCAGGTTGAGCAACAATGCCGTCAGCCCCGTGAGAAACATTTGTTACCATCACCACCGCAGGCTTTTCACTCCGCGAATCAGACTGAACCACATCCCATAAAGACACAAAAGTCGCGTCAAGAGTACCCCGCAGCATGGCGCGAGTAGAATCTTGTTGATTCTCAAACCGAATGAGTTGCACGTCCAATCCCCGCTGTTTGAATAAGCCGGCTTCCTGAGCATAAAGTGCGATATCAAATCCTGCCCAACTGGTGATACCGACGCGCAGGGGAGCTAGTTGCTGTGGTGAAAGGCTACAAGCATTCACAATCAGGCTAACCGCCAGTGTCAAAATGCAGAGGACACTTAGCGATCGCCATTTCGTTAAGGTCAACCAACACCTATGCAATAATTGTCTAGTCCCGGTCTGAGCTTTGCCAGTCATCTATGCAGCCTCAATGCTCTTGTTCGTCGATGATAACAATAACTTTTCTGGATGTCATTCCATAAAAAAACGCCTAACACAAATGTAAAATATAACTATTCTCATCGCTTATAAGTCATGACTAAATCCAACCAAAATCAAGAAATTGTCGCTGATTCCCGCACATAATAATCCAGGAATTCATCGGCTGGTAAATGTGGTTATAACTTCTACACAACGTCGAGCTTGCTATGCGAAGAACTTCCTGGAGTTGAGGCGTTCGTGGCTCTGGCGGTTCCTGGGCCGCTGCAATCAACGGTTCATCCACATAAGAATATTCTGTCCAAGATCGCGGTAACGATATCAGGCGGATGAGAATGCTTCCCACCCTCAACGAATTTTCCCAAACCCATTTTTAAAACTGGATTTTGGGGTTTTATTGTTATGTTTTTTGCCTATAAGAGCCCGATCGCATCAAAACTTTCTCGGTGCGATCGCACTTTCCAAAGATCGCACTCTCCGTATAAGAATAAGGATAGAAACCCGCCAGTGCGAGCGCAATAACGGAATGAAGAGCGATCGACCAAATGGTAATTTTACGGTATAACGGCAAAATGCAGCAGCGAGCAGTAACCTTGAAATCAGCACCAGCGGCTTGCGTCGATTCGCTGCCATGAGGTGTTAGATTGCGTCGGTACTTGTCTGGGATTGCTCAACCCGCTGCTGATGTATCACAATAGGCAAGCAACAAAGCCTTAATGTAAGCCACCAGATGTATGACATCAATGGACTCATAAACTCACCATCATTAATTAGACCATGAGCCATACGATTTCTTAAGTTACTACCAGCATGTTCAACAAGTAAACATTTCAAGTCAAATAGCATATTTTCATCATCGAAGATAGAGGTTATCTCTGGATGGTAAAGAGTAGAGTTCAAATTATGTTCGGTCTGAATACCACTGTCGTCCAACCCCGAAGTAATTATGCCTCTTCGCCACATGATATAACGGACAGAGTTTTCAAGTTGGGGAATTAGGATGTGGGTAGATGTGAAAAAGTCTCCAGTAAGTCCAGCATACAAGCCCTTTGCAAACAGGTATTCACGGTTAGGTGGAATAAACGGACTATGCGACACGATTGAGAAAATATCGTTGAGTCGCACACCATGCTCTAGATTAATTTGAGCTCTAGCAGGCTCAATATATGCTTGAGCTTGTAGGTTTTGATAGTAAATGGCGTTCCGACACATCTCAAAACGAGTTGCAGCCTCTGCTTCTTCAGGATTACTAGAAAGGACGGAACCTGGTTGACGAGCAATAACTTTGCCCATTTCATTCACCATGAAAACAGGAAAAAGATGAGATACTACAAACTCACGAGCTTGCTGTTGTACTTGCTGCCTCAATCGAGAGACATCAGTTGGGGCACCTAAAAGAGCCAAAGCAAATAGTGCTTCTTGAAAGTCTTTGCCCCTGACATGATTTCTTGCTTCCTCTACCTGCTCACTAATGTCAATGTCGTGAGAACTGGTAATCATCTCGTTGAGAGTTTTTTCCTGATACTCAAGAAGAAGTCTATGAACTTCCTCCGCTCTTGCTTTAGCACCTACAGTTTCCTCTCTTGTGCCTCGAATCCTTCTAAATGCCTCAACAGCTTGTTGTAAAAATTGCGATGCAGCCATGTAACTCGGTGGAGTTCTGGTAAGAGCAGCCTCGGCTTCTTTAACATAAGTCTCGGCGGCTGACATCGAAGCATCAAGTTCCTTGGTGTAATCTTTCTCGATGCGATGCCATATGGCTTTAATACTCCAGAGTGTTCTTGCTCTGGGCCAGTGAGAGGTTGATTCTGCTAAAGTTGCTGCTTTTGAGGAAAGAGCTGCATATTTGGCTGGTTCTCCGAATCGATACTCCTGCAATAGCTGCATTAACTTTGCAGATAACCATAGCGGGTCTTCCCCTTGATAGCGATCGAGAACTGCTTCTATGTGGGCAAAAACAACTTTGTCCTGATGTCTGATTTTGCGTGCCAACCGTAGTGCCCGTTCTATTCTGTCAACACAGTCACTCCAATGGTCAGGGCTTTCTAACGTGGTTGCTGATTGTAAGTAAGCGGAAATTGCCAACTGAGCCATTCGATTGTCACGTCGTCTGACCCAGAGAATATCTGCTACTCGTGCTTGAAGTTCAGGATCTGATATTTTAGGTGCGATTTCAGCAAGAAAGTCTAGCTGCTCGTCTGTAAGATTCTTGAAAATATCAGCAAAAAACTCTTCGGTTGATTCTGGCTTAATTGCAGCGTTAGTCACGGCTGCCAGAATTGCAAAAACTTCTTGCTCCCTAAGATTTCCTGCTCCTTGCGCCTCCTGCGATTTTTCCCAAAAATCACTATAATAGGTTAAACAATCTTTCCGTTCGCTGCTGTTCACTAAATCATACCAGCAGGTGTTATTAAAGTCATCTTTTGTAAGAGGTTGATTCAAGGGCGACATAGTAATAATTTTTTCTTTAGTTTCTATTATGCCAAATTTTTATCAAGTCAGCTTGACTCCCAGCACTGACACATAACCTTTCAACGACTTCCCTCATCAGCAACTTAAGCAATCTAACTATTAATTAGAGCGCAGTTCCTGTCTAACACTCCGATCGCCCTGATTTACCGCCTGCCCACTTTGTTTATAAAACCCAACTCAAGATTGCTTGAGAGCCAAGTTTCCCTGATTTGTCTATCAATTAAAATAGAAAACCCCCAAACTCTATCTTTCTAAGATTTTGGGGATTTTCTTCCTAAATCTCGTTCAAATTACAACTTGCTCGGCTCGATCGCCGGAGCACGCAGAGACACTGTTTTATCCGCCGCAGTCTTAGCCACCAAAGAAGGCACAGAATCACGCAACTTTGCAGTCAACTGTACAGTAGTCGCATCGTAAACCTGAGTCAGCATCTTCGGATACAAACCAATGCCAATAATAGGAACTAACAGAGCCGCAATAACAAACACTTCTCGCGGTTCCGCATCCACCAACTCTTCGTGTTCCGCCAATTCCTTATTCTCAGGCCCGTAGAAAATCTCCCGCAGCATTGACAACAGGTAAATCGGAGTCAAAATCACCCCGACAGCAGCTAAAAATACCACGCAAACCTTAAACACAGGATTGTAAGCATCGCTCGTTGCAAAACCTACAAACACCATCAATTCTGCTACAAAACCGCTCATTCCCGGCAAAGCCAAAGAAGCCATAGAACAAGCAGTCCACATCGCGAAAACCTTACGCATTTTCTGTCCTACACCGCCCATTTCGTCGAGCATGAGGGTGTGAGTGCGATCGTAAGTGCAACCTACCATGAAGAACAAACTCGCCCCGATTAAACCGTGGGAAACCATTTGCAGCATTGCACCGCTAGTTCCCAAATCGGTAAACGAAGCTATCCCAATCAGCACAAACCCCATGTGCGAAATGGAAGAATAAGCAATTTTCCGCTTCAGATTGCGCTGAGCAAAAGAAGTTAAGGCCGCGTAAACAATGTTAACAACACCCAAAATTACCAAGATGGGTGCGAAGGTAGCGTGAGCATCCGGGAGCATTCCCGCATTCATCCGGAGCAAAGCGTAACCGCCCATTTTTAGCAAAATTCCTGCTAGCAACATATGAGCGGGTGCGGTTGCTTCGCCGTGAGCGTCAGGGAGCCAGGTGTGCAGGGGAAAAATCGGCAGTTTGACGCCGTAAGCTATTAAGAAACCTGTGTACAGGAGCAATTCTATATTGGGGGCGTAATCTTTAGCTGCGATCGCCCGCATATCAAAAGTCACCGTATCGCCGTAAAACGCCATCGTCAGCGCGCCAACCAAAATAAACAGCGAGCCCCCTGCCGTGTACAGGATAAATTTAGTTGCTGCATAAAGGCGCTTTTTGCCACCCCAAATCGACAAAATTAGGTAAACCGGCACTAATTCCAGTTCCCAAACCAGGAAAAACAGCAGCATATCCTGCACAGCAAAAACTGCTATTTGGCCGCCGTACATCGCCAACATCAAAAAGTAAAATAGCTTCGGTTTAAAAGTAACCGGCCAAGCTGCTAAAGTAGCTAAAGTGGTAATAAAACCCGTCAGCAAAATCAGCGGCATCGACAAACCGTCAGCACCCACAGACCAATTTAAATCCAGTTGCGGCACCCAAGAGTAACTTTCTACCAGTTGCAAATCTGGATTGCTGAAGTCGTACTGAGTGTAAAAAGCGTAAACAAGTAGGGCAAAATCGATCAAACCCACAATTAGGGCATACCACCGCACCGTCTTGCCATCCTTATCGGGAATTAAAGGAATCAGCAAGGACGCAGCAATGGGAAACAGAATTGTTGTTGTTAACCAGGGAAAGTTAGCTGTATCCATTGCGTTTTAAAATGATCCATCAGTTATTAGGTTTAAACACATTTTGCCAATTTTGGCGTAAATTTTATACTTTCTTTAGACGGAACATTTTTTTTTGCTATTATTTGGACAATTTATGCGATCGCAACAGTTAAGTTTAATGAAAGATTTATTTCTATTTGCTAATTGTCAATTGTGATTTATTAACCTAATACCATTTCTTCAAATATCTCCTAGTGGGGATACGGCAATGCCCAAAGCGTGTAAACTTGAGCCTAAAAACTTTTGTATCTTTCGTTGCTAGCCCAGTTCAGATACCCCTAAATCCCCCTTAAGAAGGGGGACTTTGAGAGAATACTCTTGTTCCCCCCTTATCAAGGGGAGTTAGGGGGGATATAGACTTCGAGACAAACAAGAGATACAGTCGGTGTGACATTAAGTTGACACTAAATGCCGTTTTCCTACAGATTTAACCGACTCCCGAAACGATCGCAAAACCCAGAACTGCGACAAACACAATCAGGGCATAAAATTGAGCGCGACCGCTCTCAAAGTATTTCAAACCTTCCCCACTAACCAGGGTGATAAACCCTGTTAAGTTGACGACACCATCGACGACTCGCAAATCCACTTCCATCACTTGCCGTGCCAAACGGCGGCTGCCTTTGACAAATAGAAATTCATTGATATCGTCGAGATACCACTTGTTGAGGGAGAACTCGTAAAGCGGTTTGATTTTTTGGGCGATCGCACTTGGGTCTATTTTACGGCTCAAATACATCAGAGAAGCCAAAGTAATGCCTAGCAAAGCAATACCTACAGAGCTTCCGCCCATGATTAGAAATTCCGTCAAATTGAACTCAGCAGCGTGTGCCAAAACTTCTTCAAGAGACTCGCCAGGAGCGCGAACAAACTGCTCGAAATAATTGGCAAACGGCGTACCGAGAAAACCGATAAACACAGAAGGTACTGCCAGCAAGACTAACGGCAGAGCCATTGTCAGAGGAGATTCGTGAGGCAAATGGTAGTGCTCATCGTGACTGTCGCCAGTTGATGCCAATTCCTTAACGTTCATCGCTCCCGGGCCAAAAACAACACCGGGTTGCAGGAGTTGCCGCTTGATAGCGCTGTCATTGCCCCGGAATTCGCCCTCAAAGGTGCTGAAATACATCCGGAACATATAAAACGCGGTCATCCCGGCCGTCAACCAGCTAACAGCCCACAAAGCGGGATTTGCTGCGAAGGCGCTGGCGAGGATTTCGTCTTTTGACCAAAAACCAGCAAACGGCGGAATTCCGCAGATTGCCAAATTTCCGATTAAAAAGCAAGCAGAGGTAATCGGCATATATTTCCGCAAGCCGCCCATGACTCGCATATCTTGAGCGAGAGCGGGGTTGTGGCCTACAACTGCTTCCATCCCGTGAATCACTGAACCTGAACACAGGAACAGCATTGCTTTGAAATAAGCGTGAGTCATCAAGTGGAAAAGTCCGGCACTGTAAGCGCCGACGCCCATTGCCATCACCATGTAGCCGAGTTGCGAGATGGTGGAGTAGGCGAGGCCTTTTTTGATGTCATTTTGGGTAATCGCGATCGAAGCGCCCATAAATGCCGTAAAACAGCCGGTGCAGGCAATCAAATTCATGACTGCCGGCAGCCCTTCCAACACTGGGTACATCCGAGCGATTAGGAATACGCCGGCGGCTACCATCGTGGCGGCGTGGATCAGAGCCGAAATCGGTGTGGGGCCTTCCATTGCGTCTGGCAACCAGACGTGGAGGGGGAATTGAGCGGATTTGGCTGCTGGCCCCAAAAATATGAGGATGCCGAAGATTGTCGCCAGAGTCGCCGAGAGAGCACCGGATTCGACTAAGGAGTGCAGGCGTTCGCCCATGACGCTAAATTCAAAGCTGCCGGTGGCCCAGTAAATGCCGAGGATGCCCAGCAGCAGGCCGAAGTCGCCGACGCGGTTGGTGACAAAAGCTTTTTGGCAAGCGTCAGCAGCGGGTTTGCGATCGTACCAAAATCCGACTAGCAGGTACGAACACATACCTACGAGTTCCCAAAAAATGTAAATCTGAACGATGTTCGGGCTGACTACGAGACCCAACATCGAGGCGCTGAAGATGCTCAGGTAGGCGTAAAAGCGCACGTACCCGTCATCGTGAGCCATGTAGCCGTCGGTGTAAATCATCACCAAAAAAGCGACCGTGGTTACGATCGCCAGCATGACCGACGTTAGGGGGTCGATAATATAGCCCATATTCAGCGAGAAGTCGCCAGCAGAAGCCCACTGAATACTGCGGGTGTAGGGTGCGTGGCCCTGTAGTTGACTCCACAGCAATGCGAAGGAGAGTACCATTGACCCTCCGAGCGCGGAGACGATTAATATCGCATTCGCTTGTCGGAGCTTGTTGGTTGCCTGGTTAAAGGTGATTAAGCCTAGACCTACTAGCATTGCGCCTGCCAGCGGCAGGACAGGAATCAGCCAAGCATATTGATAAAGCAGTTCCATGACTGATAGGTAGTTTAAAGTTTCTACTAGATATTGACAAAACTGTAAACAATTGTGACACACGCCTGCGCCACTGGGCCAAAATACTTGATCCAATTCTTTAAGTATTGCTATACCTGAGTGCAATCGCGAGCGAGACGATCGCACTACTTTTTTCCTGGCGAGCGAGAAGATCGCACCCTACTCCGAAAATCATTATTCCCGTGGCAAGGGAAACTATGTGATAAATCTCACAGTCCTGTGCGTTCAAGACTGCGAGATTTATTTTGGTGTCCGATGGTTGATGCACAAATGGGGAATGCCTTCTGCTTTCTACATAAAAGCCGAATGCCTTCTACACAAGAGCCGAATGCCTTGGGACCATTACCTGTTGGCGACTTCCTGAAGTTGCAGCCGTTGAGATGGGGAAGCTACGTGAGCTGCGAGCATCCAGGAATCCAGAGTCCGCCGCAGTTCCTCGCGTCCTTGGTAGTCTTCCAATCTAAATCGAACTTTATCGCCCTCAAACAAAATCAGCGTGGGCAGACTTGTCAACCGATAAGTGTGGGCCAATTTGAAACATTGATCGGCATTCACCCCGACCAACTTGACTTTTTCTGCCCACTGTGCCTCAAAAGTCTTAAGCGTGGGGTCGATCGCGCGGCACAAACCGCACCAAGGAGCCGAAAAGTGAACTAAAACGGGGGTAGAGGCTTGAAACACCTCTTTTGCAAAAGTGCGTTCGCTAACCGACAACACCATGAGCCCTCAAAATTTAATAATTTTTTTTCTATCCTAGGGATCATGCTACCAGTATATGTTCCTAGTTACACGCATCAAAAAAGGATGAATTTCCCACAGCATGCCCGTAAAAATGACTACACCTAGATAGGAAGGGCGCAGAAATTCAAGCAAATCAAGGGTTTGACGCTTTTGTAGGATTGCCAAAAAAGGCATGATTGAGGTTCGAGATTTGATGGTTTCAAAGGATTCTCCAAAACGAGCCTGAAGTCGCCTGTCGCCGTGCCACACTCCGAACAGGTGGTGAAGTACCAAACCGATGGAAGTGACGAGGGTAAAGCTAGTGCCAATCCACAGGGTGTGGGCCACGCACCAAATCACCTGTCCCACCATTTGCGGGTGACGGGTGATACGAATGATGCCAGTTTCGTAGAGGTGAACTTGGGGCTTTTGGACGGCGGCAATTTCTAGGAGGTTGAAAGTTGCTGGGTACAGAAACAGAAAGGAAATTGCCGAAAGTATCCAAACAGCAGGTTTAACTCCGGGTAATCCCTGTACTTGCCAAAGCTGTACGCCGTCGTAGCGGTGGTTGAAAAAGTAGACAATCAGAATGACGGCTAGCGGCAAACTGACAAGGGCAAACAAAACGCGATAAAGTCTCGGCCCGATCAGCTTTTCACCTTTGGGCCGGAGGGCTGCTAAACCGCTGTGGGCGATCGCAAAAACCAGTAATAGACCCAGAATAACTAAGTGGGAGTCGAGCGCCAAGTCGATCGTCATTGCAAATATTAAGAAAAGTTATTGATTCTCGGCCAATTTGTGTCACAAAGTATCTATGGGAGCATTCAGCGGTTATCAGTCAGTTAACTGTTCACTGTTCGCTGTTGACTGTTCGCTGTTCGCTGTTGACTGTTCGCTGTTGACTGTTCGCTGTTTGCTGTTCGCTGCCTACAGTCAACCGTCAACCGTCAACTGACAACTGACAACTGACAACTGACAATTTAGATATATGTCTGACCTTCCTTTCACTTTAGACCAGTTACGCATTCTCAAGGCGATCGCCTCTGAAGGAAGCTTCAAACGCGCCGCGGACAGCCTCTATGTATCCCAGCCAGCAGTTAGCTTGCAGGTGCAAAACTTAGAGAGACAGTTGGACGTGCCGCTGTTTGACCGGGGGGGGCGGCGGGCGCAACTGACCGAAGCCGGACACCTGCTGCTGAGTTACGGCGAGAAAATTTTATCGCTTTGCCAGGAAACTTGTCGAGCTCTGGAAGACTTGCAAAATCTCCAAGGCGGTACTTTGATCGTCGGCGCTTCTCAAACAACGGGGACGTATTTGCTACCCCGGATGATCGGGATGTTTCGCCAAAAGTACCCGGATGTAGCAGTACAGCTTCACGTTCACTCGACCCGCCGCACGGCGTGGAGTGTGGCCAACGGGCAAATTGATTTGGCAATTGTTGGCGGAGAAATTCCTACCGAACTTGTAGAAGCTTTAGAAATTGTTCCTTACGCTGAGGACGAACTGGCTCTGATTCTTCCTCCGTCTCACCCGATGGTACAACAAGAAAGTATCCAAAAAGAAGACCTTTACAAATTGCAGTTTATATCCCTCGATTCGCAGTCTACGATCCGCAAAGTAATCGATCAGGTACTGACTCGCTGCGGCATTGACACGCGCCGCTTGAAAATAGAGATGGAACTAAATTCGATCGAAGCAATTAAAAATGCCGTTCAGTCGGGGCTGGGAGCGGCTTTTGTCTCGGTTTCGGCGATCGAAAAAGAGTTGCTCATGGGCGTCTTGCACAAATCTCAAATGGACGAAGTTTTGGTAACTCGAATTTTGTCGCTGATTTACAACCCCAACCGCTACCGTTCTAAAGCTGCAGAGGCTTTCAGCAATGAAATTTTGCCCCAATTTGCTACTTATTCGACCATCCTGGAGAAGAAAGAACCCCCGGCACTCGATTTGGGATTCATAGAAATAGCAACTCCCAACTCGGCAGGAAGTTAATCTCTTAGGTCGCTGGCAGTTAGCAGTTCGCGGTTAGTTGAGAAATCGAAATCTGATTTAACAATCGCTTTTTCTTCCCTCTTCCCTCTTCCTTCTTCCCTCTTCCTTCTTATTAGCAAACAAAAATGGAAGTTTACTGCACCCGACCGGGCTGCCCGCGCCCTCAAAACTATTTTCCCGACCTCGATGACAGTTCGCGGCTCAAAACGGTGCAGCAAAAGTTTTGCACCGCTTGCGGGATGCCCATGATTTTGAGCGGGCGCTATTTGCCCGTGAGCTTGTTGGGTCAAGGCGGTTTTGGGGCGGCATTTTTGGCCAGAGACCGCTATACTCCCGCGATGCGGCAGTGCGTTGCTAAACTTTTGCAGCCCTCGGTAAATCTGACTCCGGCCCAGCTAAAAATCGCTCAAACTCTTTTTGAACGGGAAGCGGCGGTGCTGGAAGAACTGGGAAACGAACATTCCCAAATTCCGAGTTTGCTGGCTTTTTTTGAGCTGACTGTTACGAGTTTGCAGCCGGGAAAAAACGATCAGTTTTTCTATCTGGTTCAAGAATTTATTGACGGTAAAAATTTGGAGGATGAACTAGCTGTTAAAGGCAGGTTTTCGGAGACGGAAACGGTGGAGGTGCTGCGGGAAATTTTGAAGGTTCTAGATTTTGTGCACTCTCGCGGTTCGATTCACAGGGATATTAAACCTGCTAATATTATGCGGGGTAAAAACGGTCGGCTTTATTTATTAGATTTTGGGGCTGTTAAACAAGTAACACAAAGTGTTGGGAGTGCAAAAGCTTCGACTGGTATTTATTCTTTGGGTTACGCTCCGCCAGAACAGATGAGCGGGCAAGAAGTTTATCCGGCAACGGATTTGTATGCTTTGGCTGTAACTTGTATTACTTTGCTGAGTGGTTTGCAGCCGACAGAGCTTTTTGATAGTTACAGAAACGAGTGGAATTGGCATTCGCGGGTGCAGGTAAGTTCGCGTTTGGCTCACGTTCTCGATCGAATGTTATTATCAGCTCCCAGCCAGCGTTTTCAATCTGCGAGTGAGGTGGAAGCGGCTCTGATGTCTGGGCCTCAACAACATTCTCAACCACCTACAGTCGTGGTGGCGCCGCCTCCGATACCTCTTCAACCGACTCTGCCTCCTCCTGTACGGGTTCCGGCGACGCCTCCGGGAGGGCTGCAACCTTCGCAGAGAGCGACTTTTTCGATTTGGGAGGTTTTGTCGGGGGCGGCGTTTACGGGTTTTGAGGCGGGGGTGCTGGCGATCGCCCTGACGAGTTTGTTGCCCTCTCCTGGCTTGAGTATCGGATTGTTGGGGATGATTGTGGCGGGTTTGATTTACGGGCAGTACCGCAGGGCGATCGAACAAACTGAGATGTTAATTATTGGTGCAGGTACTGTGGCTTTGCTTTGGTTTTTCCCGGTTTTACAGACGGCGGCACTTGCGATTTATCCGAATTCTCCCATCACTGGCGTGTTATTTGTAGGATGGTTGGGTGCTTTGGGTGCGATCGCGGGAACAGCTATTTTTCGCCTGATTTATAAGCTGCTTTCAAACGTTTTTTAATGTAATAGTCATCTATCTCCAGAAAAGCCTGTTTTGAACAGGCAAGATGCCTGTTCCACAATAATTAATTATGGGAGATGTCTAATTTAAAATGCAGACTCAGAAGTCTATCTACCCGAATTGGGTGATTGCTTGGGGCCCAGAAGCCCGATCGCACCCTGCAACTTGGGAAACGTCCGGTTTTGCCATAATCGGAGCTGAACCCACCTTCAGCCCCGATCGGCGATTTGTGCTGGTAGGTGACTGCTGCTTCGATCGCACCCCAATGCTCCAACAACAGATTGACACAGATGGATTGACCGATTTGGCGATCGTCGGGCGGCTGTGGGAGCAGTACGGTACTAAAACACTGAGCTTGCTGTCAGGACAATTTGCCCTTGCTGTGTGGGATAGAGAGGAGAAAACCTTGTGTCTGGGGCGCGATCGCGTCGGAGCCAAAACGCTCTATTACACCCGTACAGGAACGACTCGCTGGATCGCGCCTCGACTGCGATCGCTCAATCCGTATCACGATCGAGAACTTGATTTAGTTGCTTTGCGCGACTACTTGTGCTGTGCCTTTGTACCCGGAGCACAAACGCTGTGGGAAGCGGTGCGAGAGTTGCGGCCCGGTAGCTACCTGTACTTACCGGATATTCAGGCGCAGAGATACTGGCAGCCACAGGAGCAAATTACTAACGCCGATCGCCCTTTGGAATGGCACAGTCAACAAGTGCGATCGCTTTTGGAACAACTGGTGCAGGAAGCGCTACCAGCGGGAGAACCAGTCGCAGCATATCTTTCGGGTGGTATTGATTCAAGTTGCGTCACGGCGATCGCAGCGCGACTGCACGATCGTCCAGTACACACTTTCTCGATGCACTTTGGCGCTCAATATCCCAGCGAGATTGAATTTGCCAACATCGTTGCGGCACATTGTGGCAGTGAGCACCACGTTTTGGAAGTTTCGCCGCAGCAAATTTGGGAATTGCTGCCGGAAACGCTGGCGGCGATGGACGATCCGGTGGGGGAAGGCTTGACGGTGCCAAATTTGCTGCTGGGGCGATCGGCAAAGCAATTCGCAGACGTGGTACTCAATGGCGAAGGCGGCGATCCGTGCTTTGGCGGGCCGAAAAATAAGCCGATGTTGCTGAATAGTTTGTATGGTTCAATTCAGGGTAAACCAGATCCGATCGCAGCTTACTTGACTTCGTTTCAAAAATGCTATGTGGATTTGCCACGTTTGCTGAAGCCGAAGGTTTGGGAAAAGGTGAAGAATGCGCCTTCCGTCTTTGCTGAGGAATTGCAACAGACAGAAACGACGTTTTTGAATCGGCTGATGCGGCTCAACATTGAGTTTAAAGGAGCCGATTACATTTTGACCAAGGTGAATAATCTCACCGCTGCGGCGGGATTGGAAGCGCGATCGCCTTTGTTTGATTCGCGGATGGTGGCGCTGAGTTTGCAAATTCCGCCAGAGTACAAGCTTTCGGGTGCTCAGGAAAAAGCGGTTCTCAAAGCTGCTGTGGCGGATTTGCTGCCCGATGTCATTGTCAACCGTCCGAAAAGCGGGATGGTGATGTCGATGCAGCAGTGGTTTTTGAGGGATTGGCAGCGGCAAGCGCGATCGTTGCTGCTGAATCGTCATGCGGCGATCGCGCCTTACCTCGATCGAACACTAATCAGCGAGTGGCTAAACTATCGTGGAGAAGTTTTTCCCCGCTACGGGCTGAAGCTGTGGCTGCTGGTGACGCTGGAAATTTGGTTACAAGTAAATCGCCGTTAGTTATCCAAAATTAGGATACGGCGCCGTGCCTTTCGTCGTGTCAACTTCAGCAGTTGACGCCCAAATTTGTCGATCGACAATGGCATTTTCCCTATGCGGTTTTCGCTCTTGTTTATAGAACCGAATTAAACCGCAGAGGGCGCAGAGGATACAGAGAAACGGAAGAGACAGATGAATCATTCCGATGCCAACGGATTGCTATATACAGTGTATTTCATAAATCTGGAATACGCTGTATATAGCAATCCTCGCATCATTTGTGAATTTCTTGCTCCCTCCCATTGGTAAGGGGAGGGTTGGGGTGGGGTAAAAAGTTTACGACTCCTGCAAGGATTGCTATAGTTCTCTTGCGATGATTATGGGATGTTTGGTTTCACCCTTTTTTAATTCGCCACCAGTCTCTTGAAATCGCCCGCAATTCTTCAACCCGCAAATTTAACCATCCGCATTTTCAACCCCCAATTTCAAGCACTATTTTGCCGGTTACTGAGCCTGTTTCTAACAGTTCGTGAGCGGCTTGCGCTTCTTCGAGAGGGAAAGTTTTGCTGACGTGAATTTTTAGCAAGTTGCGATCGCACAAACGAGCACACTTCTGCAAAATATGAGCCTGCTGTTCCTGTTCCTCCACCAAACCTTCTAGCATTGGTGTTAACATTAATTCCAGACTAATTCTCAGATTCCGCATTCTCGCTGTTTTCAAATTGCCCAAAGCTGGATCGGGTTCCAAAATTGTTACCAAATCTCCATAAATCTTCACAGCCGGAATAGTTTGGTAAAAAGTTTCTCCCCCGACTGTATCGAAAGCCAAATCAACTCCTTGTCCTTGAGTCCAAGTCAAAACCTCATCGACAACATTGGTATTTTTGTATAAAATAACTGAATCTGCACCTAAGTGCTTGACAAAATTGGCTTTTTCCGCAGAACTAACAGTCGTGCAAACCTCTGCCCCCTGCAACTTCGCCAACTGTACCGCGACGTGGCCGACACCGCCTGCACCAGCTTGAACCAGCACTTTTTGGCCAGCTTGCAAGCGCCCTCGATCGTACAGCGATTCCCAAGATGTAATTAAAACTAACGGTGCCGCCGCCGCCTCAGCAAAACTTAAAGCAGCAGGCTTGAGGGCGAGAAAGCGTTCGTCTACAACGGCAAACTCAGCATAAGTACCGATCGACCCGCCCAAACCGCCATTGCAGAAAAAAACCTCGTCTCCCACTTGGAAACTTTGCACACCAGCACCGACAGCCTCTACGACTCCAGCACCGTCGCACCCCAAAACGTGAGGAGCTTTATCGGGGTAAAAAGTGCCGCGCGATCGCAACTTAGTATCGATCGGATTGATACCCGCCGCTCGCAACCTTACCAAAACTTCAGTTTCTGTTTGTATAGTAGGGGCGGGGATATGTTGTAGTTTCAATACGGACGGGCTGCCGGGGGTTTGAAAAACGATCGCTTTCATCATGGGTGTTACACTAGATCAGATAATCCCTAGACTTTATTGTACATTGCTTAGCAAAGCCACAAAAAAAATCGTTTATCCCAAAATTTATGATTGTTGTTGAAAGGCCGTACATATATCGGCAGCATCAGTTTTATAAACAACTTGATGACTTATCGTTTCTGTCGAGAACTCTCTACAATTACGGTAAATATTATATGAAGAACCACTTTTTTAATTCTGGATCTAAAGTTTGCGGTACTAGAATTATCAAACAGTTATCTGCTCTCCTAAAACCTACAGACTGCTCTCAATCATTAGCTGCTAAAATTAGCAATCAAGTTCTTAATCAATTTGTTGTTATATATTGGGACGATTGCAACAAGTCAATAAGAGGTTACGATCCACCTCTACCTAGATTTTCATTCCTCTCCAGCATCCCCCAATACAAACATAAAATCTGGGAACGTAAATTTTTAATTCAGGATAACCAGTCCATAGAAAAAAAGGGAGGTGACAAAAATAATGGACTACTTCATTTCTCTCAAAGTGACATAATAATTTCTACAAAATCCCAAAATGTCATCAAGGTAAGGATAGGTCTTGAAACAGCGCTCTACTTTGTTGAGGCTGCCCATCAAAAGCTTGTAACTTTGGTGGATTTAAATTATCACCTCATAGCAGGTATAGATTTAGGCTTTGATCGCTTCGTTGCTTTGCCATCCAATAAGCCAACATTTACTCCAACAACATATCATAAAAAACATCTCAAATCAATTAATCCATGTTGCCATCAGCGCCGAGCATTTTTACTGTCAAAACGTGACCAGGGAAAATCTACCACGCGCCAAATCCAGCAAATCACCTTTAATCGAAACAAGCGATTAGAAAACTACCTTCATCAAACCAGCAGTTTGATTGTCAAGCGGTTGGTGGCTGAGAAAATAATCCAGTTAATTATTGGCACAAATGTGAGGGAGAAACAAAATATAAAGTTACAAAAAAAGCCTCATAAATTTGTGAAAGTTCCTCCTGACCAGCTCATAAAATATATTACTTACAAAACTGAGCTATTTGGTATCAAGGTAATAGTTACACAAGCATTTTATACAAATAAGTGCAGCTTTTTGAATTTAGAGCCTGTCGGTAAGCAAGAGTCTTACCAGGGTAAGAGAGGTAAACGAGGGTGGTTTAGGTCTTTTAAGGAAAGTTGGATTAATGCTGATGTGAATGCAGCGTTAAATATGATTATAAAAGTAAACGTAAGCTCACCCTTAGAGGAGTGCCACAACCGTATATATGTGTTTGCAATTTCACCTGTACGGGTTGAACCTGTACAAAAAGAAACACAAAAAGTTGGGTAATGTTAAGTATTGCCCGGTTTTTTGTCAACTCTTAACTCTCTTGTCGCCTTCACGGCGATTTGACCTTGTATTCGTTACCCATCCGTGACGATACTTAGTTATTTTTAAATAGATTGGCTTCAGATAACTACAATAATTGTCGAGCGGTGCTAATCGATGTTCGAGCTAGATTTATTTTTTTACTTTGAGATTCTTGCATATTTTCTGGGATTATCGGCGATTTTAGCCTTGGTGTCCGCGATTTATCTCAAGTGGCACCGACGGCCTTCCAACCTACCAGTAACCCAAGAGCAACAGCAGTTGGCAGAATTAAAACCAGACGATTTATCTGCGAGATTGAAAATGCGGAAAAACTTTTTGATTTTCCCCAACCCAAATCAGTGGCCGGCAACTGACAGCTTCTTGGGTAAAGTTTTAGGTATGGGCCGCGCTGTATTCTGGGCCAAGCAAGAACGCCTAAGTGTTAATTCTTCGCCTCTTTTGGGGCCTGGAACTAGCAAAACCCTAAATCTGAGCATTTTGGGTTCGATGGGAGAAAATCCCGATCGCCCGAATGCCGAGAATCCTCCCAAAGTTACTCCTTCCGAGCAATTAGAGGAAGATTTGCTGGGCGAAATCCTAGCAGGTACTGATTCGCCGGGTGGAGCACAATTCTTTGATGCCTTAGTTTGCCACTTAGCCTCAGCACTCGGAGTTCGCACCGCCGTCGCTGCCAAATCGATTAAGTCGAAGGCACGCACCGATGCTGCTGCCGATAGATTGCAAATTATCAGTTTTTGGAGTGACGGACAGCAGCAGCCAAACTTTGAGTGCGACACCGCCAATACTCCTGAAGCGCGGGTGCTGGAGGCGGGAATGTATTCCTGTCCCGACAACCTCTGGGAAACCTTTCCAGAAGACCGCAGACCGGTAGTTACAGGTGCGCGCAGTTTCCTGGGAGTCTTGCTGAAAAACTCTTACGGCGAACCTTTAGGCATTATTTGTATTTTTCACGATCGACCCCTGGTCGAAGCACATCTTGCCAAATTCCGATTAATTCTCAGCATCTTTGCGGGACGGGCCGCCGCCGAATTAGAGCGGCAGCGCCTAGAAGCAGCACTTTCCACTGTAGAAGCGAAATACTGCGCCCTGGTAGAACAAATGCCCGCTGTCACATACATTTCTCCCCTCAACCGCAAGGCTGCCAAACTTTACATCAGCCCGCAAATAGAGACTTTTCTAGGTTATTCTGTAGCTGAATGGAGAGCAGATCCCGACTTGTGGCTGAAACTCGTTCACCCAGAAGACCGCGACCGCGTGTTAGTTGAAAACGCTACACAGAAATTCACCGATGGAGAAGATATCTTCTGCGAGGGGTCGCTGGTTTCAGAATACCGCGCGATCGCCCGCAACGGTCGAGTCGTCTGGTTCCGCGATCAAGCAACCGCAGTTCGCGATGAAGCAAGCAAGTCTGTCATCCTTCAAGGCGCAATGTTTGATATCACAGAGACTAAAGTAGCTGCCAGCGCGCTGCTAGAAAGCGAATACCGCTATTACACCTTGGCAAAAATACTGCCGGTCGGGATTTTCCGCGCCGACGCTGCTGGAGATTGCTTGTATGTCAATGAGCGATTTTTGGAGATGGCGGGACTGACTGCGCCAAAGGCACTAGGCGAAGGTTGGGCGCAAAGTTTGCATCCGGAAGACCGCGAGCGCGTTTTGAGCCAGTGGTATCGCGCTGTCACAGACAAGTTGCCCTGTAAGTTAGAGTATCGCTTTTGCAACGGTGACTTCACAACCTGGGTATTTTGGCAAGCAGTGCCAGAAATGACCAAAAGCGGGGAAGTTCTAGGCTATCTCGGCACATTGACCGATATCACCGATCGCAAGCAGGCAGAATTCGCGCTGCAACAGGCGGAAGAGAAATACCGCAGTATCTTTGAAAATGCGATCGAAGGCATTTTTCAGACAACGCCCGACGGACGCTACCTCAGCGCTAACCCTGCTTTGGCGAGAATTTACGGCTACGAGTCGGCCGCCGAATTGATCGCGAATATCCAAGATATAGACCGCCAACTCTACGTCGATCCCAACCGACGTGGGGAGTTTTTGCGCGCGATCGAAAAACACGGTTTTGTGTCTGAGTTCGAGTCCCAAGTTTACCGCGCTGACGGCACTACTATCTGGGTTTCCGAGAACGGTCGGGCAGTTCGCGACCCTGACGGAAAGTTACTTTACTACGAAGGCACTGTCGAAGATATTACCCTCCGCAAAATAGCCGAAGATAAGTTAGTACACGATGCTTTGCACGATATGCTAACCGGTTTGCCCAACCGATCTTTATTTATGGATCGCTTGGGACACGCGATCGATCTTTCAAAACGCCGTCCCGAGATTTTGTTTGCGGTGCTGTTTATCGATCTCGATCGCTTTAAGGTTGTTAACGACAGTTTGGGGCATTTAGTGGGCGATAGGTTGCTGATCGCGATCGCGCAGCGCCTGGGAATCTGTTTGCGCGCTGGAGATACCGTTGCCCGTCTCGGCGGCGACGAATTCGCTATTTTGCTGGAAAATATCAAAAGCACCGAGGATGCGATCCAGATTGCCGAACGAGTGCAAGCGGAACTGGCAGAGCCTTTTTACCTTAACGAGTATCAAGTTTTTACCAGTGCTAGCATTGGGATTGTTTGTTCTGGTGTTCCTCCGCGTCCAACGGAAACCCGCAAACTGTCGAGTCCCGAAAATCAGGGAAATATCGATCGGGAAACTTCTTTGTCTTGCTTATCTTCCGACTCTCCTGTTCCCAATGTCCCGTTGTCCATATTGTACGATCGACCGGAAGAACTGCTCCGAGATGCAGATGCTGCCATGTATCATGCTAAAGGATTGGGCAAAGCTCGCCACGAAGTTTTTGACTTAAGTATGCACACTCGCGCCGTCGCCCTTTTGCAACTGGAAAACGACCTCCGACGCGCTTTAGACTGCCAGGAATTTCAGCTTTACTATCAGCCCATCGTCTCTCTAATTACCGGTAAAATCAGCGGTTTTGAAGCGCTGCTGCGGTGGTATCACCCGCAGCGGGGTGTCGTATCTCCTGGCGAGTTTATTTTAGTAGCTGAAGAAACTAGATTGATTATACCTATGGGCTGGTGGATGATGCGATCGGCTTGTCATCAGATCCACGAGTGGCACCAAAAATTCCCAGCCAATCCGCCGTTGACTGTCAGCGTCAACCTTTCTAATCAACAATTTAAACAACCGGATTTAATCGATCGCCTTCGCGAAATTTTACAAGAAACTCAGCTTGACCCCCGCACTTTAAAGGTAGAAATTACTGAAGGCGTCATCATGGAGAATGCCGAATCAGCAGTGGCTATCCTCGCGGAATTGAAAAATTTAGAAATTCAATTATATATTGACGATTTCGGAACGGGCTATTCTTCTTTGAGCCGCCTGCACACTTTTCCAACTGATGCTTTAAAAATCGATCGAGCTTTTGTCAGCCGCATGACTGAAGATGAAGGCAACGAAGCGATTGTACAGACTATTTTAATTTTAGCCAGTCATTTAGGTATGGATGTAATTGCTGAAGGAATCGAAACCAGCGAACAGCTTAATTTACTCAGAGCGCTGCAATGCGAATACGGACAAGGATACTTTTTCTCAAAGCCGATAGACAGCATCGCAGCCACACTTTTGATAGAAAGTCAACCCAAGTGGTAATGAGTCAGGAGTCATTAGTCATTGGGAATTGCTAATTCGGAATCGGGAATTGGGAATTGGAAATTGGAAATTAGAAATTAGAAATTAGCAAGTGGAAGTTAAAACCTTCTTCCTTCTTCCTTCTTCCTTCTTCCTTCGGACTGACATCCGTTACATCCGTTACATCCGTTACAGAATCCGTTGCCGAACTTCCTTCTTCCTTCTTCCTTAAACTTTCGCTTCCAAAGACTTGAGAAACTCAGTATTGACCCCCGACTCCCGCGTCAGGGCAATTTTCCCAGTACGAGCAATTTCCTTAATCCCAAATCTATTGAGAACCTGGACGATCGCCACCATTTTACCGGGATCTCCCACAACTTCCAATGTCAGCGTATCATCACCAATATCCACAACTCGCGCTCTAAAAATTTGAGCTAACTCAATGATCTCCGATCGCGTCCCGCTAGCAGCATTAACTTTCAGCAACATCAACTCGCGTTCCACACAGGGAATTTCTGTTATATCCTGAACTTTTAGCACGTTAATCAACTTGTACAGTTGCTTGGTCAACTGCTCGATAACCTGGTCATCTCCGGGTACAACCATTGTAATCCGAGATATTCCCCCTTGCTCAGCCGGGCCAACGGCGAGACTTTCAATATTAAAACCCCGACGGGCAAACAAACCAGCAATTCGAGTGAGGACACCCGCTTCATCTTCAACTAAAACCGAAAGAGTGTGTTTCATTTCTCCAAAAAGACGCATTTCGTGCAATTCTACTTTTGCCAATTCGCCTTTTAGCAGAAGTGCACGCCCATTGAACCTGCATTAGACATTTTATCGCGAGTTATATCATTTCCGGTTACACCGGAATGATGTTGACTGTTGACGGTTGAGTGTTGACGCCGCGAACAGTGAACACTCAACGCCGTGAACAGTTAACTCGAATTTACTATTCCGATGCTGACGGATTTGATATTAAGTAGGTGGACAGGAAAAAAATAAACTATGTAACGCTAAGTCTTGAGCTAGCTAGACTTAAACTTGAAACGCT